>DCTQ01000006.1:4815-6393 GCA_002329395.1 Candidatus Avelusimicrobium alvi
CCGGTGGACAAATTCAGCGTGGTGCTGACGATTTTGCTGTCTTTTATCTTTTTGCACGAGGCGGTGAGTATGAAAGTCATCGCCGGCGGCGCGCTGATTACGGCCGGCGTTTTGTGTATGGTTTTATAATTCAAAACGGGCTGGAGCCGGAGCAAAAAGTTTGATATTATGTTATATATGGAAAACGATACGCTTGACAGTGTAAACGAGTACTTTAAACACCTGGGCAAAATTACCAAGGACATGGACCGCGAGGAAATGTCCCGCCTGTGGAAGCGCGCCAAAAAAGGCGATAAAGACGCAAAAAACAGAATTATGGAAATGAACCTGCGTCTGGTTATTCCGACGGCCAAGCGTTTCCAGCGCCCGGGGATGGAACTGATGGACCTGATTGAAGAAGGCAATTTGGGCCTTCTGCAGGCCATTGATAAGTTTGAACCCGAAAAAGGCTACCGTTTTTCCACCTATGCCGTGTACTGGATTGAACAATATATCCGCAAGTATATTGAAGAACAGTCCGGCTCCATCAAAATTCCGTCGCACGCCTGGGGCAATTTGAAAAAATGGTTCCGCGCGTGGAACGAACTGAAAGAAGCCAACGGGCGCGACCCGTCTTTAAACGAAATGGCGGCGGAGCTGAGTTTGACGGCGCGGCAGGTAAAGTCTATTATGGACACGCTAAGCGCGGCCAAAGGCGTTGATTCGCTGACTACGCTGGTGCACGAAGAAGAAGAAACCACGCTGGAAGATTTAATCAGCGACGACGGCAAAGGCAATCCGCACGACGTATTTCTGAAGAACGAAAACCAGAACAGCATCAAAAAAAGCATGGAAGATTTAAGCGACCGCGACCGCCAGGTGATTATTATGCGCTACGGCCTGGCCGACAACGAACCTAAAACATTGGGCGAAGTGGCCGAGATTTTGGGCTTGTCGCGCGAGCGGGTGCGCCAGATTGAAGAACGCGCCGTAAATACGCTTCGCAAAGAAGCGCAGAAAGCGGGCATTTTGGAACCGACGGCGGTGGACCGCCGCACGCGCAAACTGCATAGCGCGATGCGCCCGCGTTTGAAAACCAACATTTTAGGCGAAACGGCGGACAACAGTCCGCTCGCCAAACTGCTTAAAAAGCGCGCCGCTTTCGCGGCCGCCCAGCAGAAAGCTTCCCGTTCCGCCGCCAAAGGCGCGGCTAAAAATGCCAAAGCCAAGCCGGCCGCAAAGGCCGCAGCCAAAAAAACGGCTGTAAAAAAATCCGCCAAAAAAACGGCTGTAAAAACCGCCGCTAAGAAAACAAAATCCGCTTCGGCTAAAAAGCCGTCCCGCCAAGCGGCCAAGGCCAACAGGCCGTCCCGCAAATAAACGATAANNGAGCGGCTCCGTCCTAAGGAGAAGGTTGCGAGTTCAACTCCCGCCGGGGGTAGTCTTTGTATAGAACATGTTGCCAGCGTTTGTGTTAATATGCTTAAAACCGTATTCCGGTATGCACGCGGAAGGAAGCGCTCCACCGGTGTTTTAAATAGAAGTATGCGCCGATTTTCCGGTCAAAATGATATATCCCTCTCCCTTCCATCCCAATAA
>DCTQ01000073.1 GCA_002329395.1 Candidatus Avelusimicrobium alvi
TTTTTTTTTTGATAAATTGGGAATATCAACTTATATAACTAGGGGGATATATCCCGTGCAGAAAAGCCTTGGATTCACGCTTATAGAGCTGTTGGTAGTCGTTTTAATTATCGGTATTTTGGCGGCGGTTGCGCTGCCGCAATACGAAAAAGCGGTGGAAAAAAGCCGTATCAGCGCGCTGTTCCCCATCGCCAAAGCGGTGGAAACCGCACAGAAAACGTACTTTATGGCGAACGGTTCCTACAGTAATGATATGAGCAGTTTGGATATCACCGTTCCGCTTCCCACCGCCTTGGCCAATCCGCCCTGTTCTCTGGTGCACGAATCAAGCGATTCTTCCCGCCAGGACGCCCAAACGGTGGTGGCGCTGAATAACCGGACTTCGGCCAAATCCTATTTTGTGGCCGCCGCGCGTTTGACGGGGCCGTATGCCTGCTCGGGCATTAAAATCCCGATGACGGACGTCGGCGCGCTGGAAGCGGGCCGCACGTATTGTTATGAACACGTCAGCCATTTTACGGGCACCGCCGGAAATTTTTGCCAGCGGCTGATGAACGGCAAATATGTTACGTCATTTGACTCCTGCCGTTTTTACCAACTGCCGTAATAGCGTTTATTTCAAAAAACCCCGGGTGTGAACCCGGGGTTTTTCTGGAAGTTTACAGAATCATCATACTGTCGCCAAACGAATAGAAACGGTACTTTTTTTCCACCGCTTGCAGATAGGCCTCGTAGATAAAATCTTCGCCCGCAAAGGCCGACGTCATACACAGCGGCGTAGAATCCGGGAAGTGAAAGTTGGTAATCAGGCAGTCAATGGCTTTAAACCGGTAGCCGGGGTAAATGAACAAATCCGTCCACTTCCTGCCGGAATGGGTGATATGGTTTTCATCCGTGAAACTTTCCAGCGTGCGGGTGCTGGTGGTGCCGCAGGAAAATACCCTGTTTTTCCGCGCGCGCACCTCATTTAATGTTTCGGCTGTTTCGGTGGAGATAGAACCCAGTTCCGCCAGCATATGATGCTGTTCGGGTTCGCCGCGCAGGGGTTTAAACGTACCCCAGCCCACGTGCAGGGTGATGTAGCAGATTTTTACGCCTTTATCTTTCAGTTTTTGCAAAAGTTCGGGGGTAAAGTGAAAGCCCGCCGTCGGAGCGGCGATGGAGCCGTCGTACTTGGCGTAGACGGTTTGGTAGCGGTCTTTATCGGTTTCAATGCTGGGCGTCATCCCGTCGTGCTTGCGGGCTTTTTCAATATATTGAGGCAGGGGCATGAGGCCGTGCGCGTTGCAAAACGGCAGGATGTCCTGCTGGTTAAATTCCAAAACGGCTTCGTTGCTCTCGGTTTTTCCGCGCACCAGGGCGTTTAGTCCGCCGCCGAAGTCCAGCGTTATGCCCTCTTTATAATCGCGCGTCAAAACGGCCCATACATTGGGTTTTTCCAGCGGGCGCACCAGCAGCACTTCCACCTTGCCGCCCGTCGGTTTATGGGCAAAAAGCTTGGCGGGAAACACTTTGGTGTTATTGATAACCAGCGCGTCGCCGGGGTTGAAGTATTCGTGAATATCGCGGAATATGCGGTGTTCAATGGTGTGGCTGTCGCGGTGGAGCACCATCTGGCGCGAGCTGTCGCGCGGAGTGGCGGGCTGTTTGGCGATGAGGGGATCTAAATCCAACTGTTTAAAACGTTCAAATGCCATGGTTGTCCTTTAGGGGAGTTTTTTAAGTTCCGCTCCGGGGTAATAATTTTTCAAAATCTTTTTGTAGTTTTTGCCGGACTTAGCCATCCCGTTTGCGCCGTCCTGGCACATCCCTACGCCGTGCCCGTAGCCTTTGCCTTCAAAGTGCACGTCGTTCCTGCGCACCGAAAGCTTGGTGATTTTGCAGCTGCGGATGCCCGTCGCCAGGCGGAATTTGCCGCAGGGCACCGTTTTGGTTCCTTTGGAGGTTTTGAGGGTCAGGTTGGTGGCGCGGCCGGTGTCGGTTTTGCGGGCGATTTTAATGCTCTTTAAATTTCCCGAGAGGCCCACGCTTTTGGCATAGGTTTCCACTTTGGCGTGGGAGATATTCATCTGCCAGCTGTGGCTTTTGGAATGGGAATCGTACTTGCAGGAAGCGCCCGAAAGCGGCTTGATGGACTGCGCGCCCGGGTTCCAGCTTCGCACGTCGTCCGTGCCGCCGCCGCAGTTGGCGTGATAATAAGTAAAGAAAAGTTTGTCCTGATACGAGAGCACTTCGCCGCGCGTTTCGTCCACGGCTTTTTTAACGGAGTCATACTGCTTGCCGCCGCCTTTGTACATTTGGCTGCGCACGTCGGAAAATACGTCAAAATTTTTATTCTTTACGCCTTCCAATGTTTTAAGCGTATAGGTGCGCGCGGCCACGGCCTGCGCTTTTAACGCTTCAATCGGCCAGGAATGACTCATTTCATACGGGAGCACGCCGTAAAGGTAGGTTTCCAGCGGCGCGTGCTCCACCAGGTGAAAGGTGTTGCCCGCGGGAATAATATAGATTTTGCCGGAATAAGCGTTTTTGTTCCATTCCAACAGCGTCCCCGTCGCGGGCTCCAGCACAATGGTTTGCGCGGCCTGAAGCGTGCCCACCTGTATTTTGCCTGCGCCCAGCGCTTTGACCGACAGGGTGCCGGGGGGAGAAACTTTATATTTTTTGTCCAAATTTAAGGTGTAAACATATACCCGGCCCGTATGCTTGATAAGGGCGGATTTCTGTTTTTCGGCCAGCAGTACGCGCACGGTTACGTCGGAAGGGGAAGCTTTGGTTTGCGGGTCCTGCGGCGGCGGTTCGGGGGCGCGTTCCAGCGCGGAGGAATCAAGGCCTCCTTTGGCGGCCTGGAAATTGTTGGCGGCGCGTTTGGAGGGCGCGGCGCACGCGCAGAGAAGCGCGGCGCAGAACAGGAACAGGCTGGAGCGAAGCAGGTGTTTCATACGGGACCCCCGGTTAAAAAAGTAAATCGGCGTGCTGCTTGCGGCCCATATGTTCGTAGGCCTTGCGCGTGGCGACGCGGCCGCGCGGCGTGCGCGCGATAAAGCCCGCTTTGATGAGGAACGGCTCAATCACGTCCGTCAGCGTGTCCACGGCTTCGGACACGGCGATAGCCAGGTTGTCCACGCCCACGGGGCCGCCGGAAAAGCGGTCAATAAGCGCTTCTAAAATCCGTTTGTCCACGCTGTCTAACCCTTCGCAGTCAATGTCCAACGAGTCCATGGCGGTGTTGGCAATGTCGTACGTAATAACGCCTTTGCCTTTTACCTGCGCAAAATCGCGCGCGCGGCGCAAAAGGCGGTTGGCGATACGCGGCGTGCCGCGCGAACGTTTGGCCAGTTCCGTGAGGCCTTCGCGGTCCGCCTCAATATCCAGCAGGCGCGCGGAGCGCTGCAGAATATCGGTGATTTCCGGGATTTCGTAGAACCCCAGGTTGAAAACGATGCCAAAGCGGTCGCGCAGCGGGCCGGTTAAAAGGCCGGAGCGCGTGGTGGCGCCCACCAAAGTAAAGCGCGGCACGGCGAGTTTTAAAGTGGTGGAACCCGCGCCTTTGCCGGTATTGATAAAGAAAGTAAAATCTTCCATGGCGGGGTATAAAGCTTCTTCCACGGCGGGGTTTAAGCGGTGGATTTCGTCAATAAACAAAATATCGCCTTCGGAAAGTTCGGTCGTCAGCATGGCGGCCAAATCGCCGGGGCGCGCAAGCACGGGGCCGGAAGTAACTTTAATGTTTACGCCCATTTCGTGTGCCAGGATATTGGCCAGCGTGGTTTTACCCAGGCCGGGCGGCGCGTAAAAAAGGCAGTGGTCCAGCGCTTCTTTGCGCGATTTGGCCGCGGCGATGAAAATACGCAGATTGTCTTTTAGTTTTTCCTGGCCGACAAATTCGTCCAGCGTCGTCGGGCGCAGGGCGGCTTCCATGCCGGCGTTTTCGTCGGAGAGTTGGGTTACGTCCAGGATTTCGTTCTGGTTGCTCATTTTTTCAGCACCCGCAGGGCCTCTTTAATAATGTTTTCAATCTTATCATTGGGGTTGATGCCTTCGGCGTAGAGTTTTTCAATCGCGCGGCGCGATTCCTGCGCGGAATAGCCCAGCGCGCCCAATGCTTCCAGCACGCCGCTCATATACGGCGCGTCGTCTAAGACTTTGATTTTGCTTTCGCCCTGCACGGTTACGGCGTCCATCTTGTCTTTCAGGGAATTGATGAGTTTTTCCGCCGTTTTGGCCGTAAAGCCGAAAATGCCCGTTAAAATTTTGGGGTCGCGTTTTAAAATGGCGTTGTGAAAGTCCGCCACCGAGCGCAGGGCTTTGTTTAAAAATTCCATCGCTTTTTTGGGGCCCGTGTTGGGGATGGCCGTTTTGAAAAGATACCAGAGTTCTTTATCCTCTTTGTTTAAGAAGCCGTAGAGCACCGTGCCGTCGTAGGGAGAGATGGATTCCGCCACATGGAGGCTTACGTCGTTTCCCGCCGTCAGTTCCAGCGCCGAGCTGTGGGCCAGATTTACTTCGTAGCCCACGCCGCCGCAGAGGATGACGGCTCCGTCTTCTTTCACTTCCAAAATTTCGCCTTTTAAATACGCAATCATATTTTCATTTTAGCATATTGGGCACCCGCCCGGGGGCCTTGCAGGCCGTGCAGACTTTGCGGTGCTTGGCAACATTGTTTAAACAGGGTGGCTCAATTAGTCGGATGGCACCGTCAGGGAAAGGAAGGGGCGGACCCTGCGGGCGGCGGTATACCAGACGGGTGCATACCCCCT
>DCTQ01000086.1:0-4213 GCA_002329395.1 Candidatus Avelusimicrobium alvi
CGGCGGACGGATACGCCATATTTTCGGTTTCGGTGTTGGACGCAAACCCGATGATTTCGGCCAAAATCTCCGCGCCGCGCGCTTTGGCGCTTTCTTCGCTTTCCACAAAAAGCAGTCCGCACCCTTCCGACGCTACCAGCCCCGTACGGTCCTTGTCAAACGGGCGGCAGGCTTCGGCGGGGCGGTCGTTAAAATTGTGGCTGGTGGCCTGCATAATGTCAAAGCACGCGCTGAACATCGGGTGGTATTCTTCCGTGCCGCCGCAAAGCGCCTGTTTTACAAAGCCCGTTTTAACGGCCATATACGCAAGCCCCGCGTTCATCAGCCCCGTTGCGCACGCGTCCGACGCGCCCACACAGGGCCCGTTGATTTTTAACGCCTGCGACACCGTGGCCAGCGGCGAATGGTTCATAATCTGCAAAAAATCGGATGTTTTAACCAGCTCCAAATGTCCGCCGTGGCAGTGGGACGTAATTTGCATCCACACGGAAATGCTGTTTAAGGTGGAGCCCATAAAAAAGCCCAGGCCCTGCGGGGCGGACTCGTATCCCGCATGCCGGAGGGCTTCTTGGGCGGCGGCGTAGGCGTAGAGCGCCATGCGGCTCATGGAGCGGCGGTCCCGCCNNTTCCGGCACCGTGGCGGCCACTTTGGTTTTCACCATCGGCAGCGCTTCCAGCTCCGGCACCGTATGCATACAGCCGCGGCCGGCCAAAATGCCGTCCCACAGCGCGGCGACGCCCGCCCCGTAAGGGGAAACGGCTCCGGCACCGGTGATGACGACTTTCGTGTTGTTAGCTGGCATAGGCATCTGTATTATTATACAACTTATCGGGGCTGGTCCGCCGGGCGGCCTACATGCACACGCCGCCGTTTACCTGGAACGCCTGCCCGGTGATGTAGGAAGCTTTGTCCGAGCATAAAAAGGAAACCATATCCGCCACTTCCTGCGGCCGGCCCAGACGCCTGAGCGGAATAAGCGGCAGAATTTTATCCATCGGCAGGCCGTCCAACATTTCGGTTTCAATAAATCCCGGCGATACGGCGTTTACCAAAATATTGCGTTTGGCCACTTCCAGCGCCAAACTGCGCGTGGCGCCCACGATGCCGGCTTTGGCGGCGGAGTAGTTGGTCTGCCCCGGAACGGGCGCGTGCGCCGCGGCCGAGGCGATGTTGACGATGCGCCCCCGCTTGGCGTGAATCATCGCGGCCAGCACGGTTTTGGTAACATTGTGAAATCCGCCCAGCACGGTGGAAATGACTTTCGTCCATTCGTCATCCTGCATCCAGATAAGCAGATTGTCTTTGCGTACGCCCGCATTGTTGACGAGCGCATACGGGGTTTGCGTTTCCAAAAGCGGGTTCAGCGCGGCGCGCACGGCGGCGGCGTCCGCCACGTCAAAAGGCAAAAGGGTGCAGCTTGCGCCCAGCGCTTCAATTTCGGTTTTGGCCTGCCGGGCCGCGCCGTGATTGGAATGATAGTTAAGCCAGAGGTCAAAACCGTCCCGGGCCAGCTGTTTGGCCACGGCCAGGCCGATTCCGCGGCTGCCGCCCGTTACCAAAGCGATTTTTCGGGGAGAAGAAGTGGGGGTGTGCATTTGTAAACTCGCTTAAAATAAAATAAAATTATGTATTGATATGATAACTAAAAACAACGCAAAACACAATACAAATTACCGCCGCCCGCGCACGAACGCCCGCACGATGGCGGACATAGCGTTTGACGCGCAAAAACTCGCTTTCGCGCCCATCAGCTTTCAAGCCGCGCTGGCGTTAAGAGATTTGGGCATTTTAGAATTTTTAAACGAAACTCCCTCCGACGATAAAACCGCCGCTAAAAAGCTGGGTCTTTCGCTCTATGCGGTGCAGACTTTGCTGGAAGTCGGCCTGGGGCTTGGGCTCGTAACCGTGCAGGACGGCGTATACAGCCTAAGCAAAACGGGCTGGTTTATCCTGTGCGACCCGATGACCCGCGTAAATATGGATTTTGTAAACGATGTTTGCTACCAGGGAATGTACACCTTAAAAGAGTCACTTAAAAAAGGCAAACCCACCGGTTTAAAAGTGTTCGGCAAATGGAAAACGGTGTACGAAGGCCTTTCCAAACTGCCGGCCAAGAACCGCAAAAGCTGGTTTGCCTTTGACCATTTTTATTCGGACATCGCCTTCCCGGAAATTCTGCCGCTGGTGTTTGAACTCTCGCCCAAAACGATTTTTGACGTGGGAGGCAACACCGGCAAATGGGCCAAAAAATGCCTGGAGCACGACCGCGCCGTGCGCGTGGGGCTGGTGGACCTGCCGGGCCAGCTGGCCGTGGCCAAAAAGAATTTAAAGAAATATAAAAACCGCGTATCTTTCCACCCGGTCAATCTGCTGGATAAAAACGCCGTCATCCCCGCCGGGGCGGACGCGTTTTTGATGAGCCAGTTTTTAGACTGCTTTTCCAAGGATGAAATCGTATCCATCCTTAAAAAAGTAAAAAAAGCGTCCTCCAAAGATACGCGCATTTATATTTTGGAACCGCTGTGGGACCGCCAGCCGTACGCGGCTTCGGCGTTTTGCCTCAACCACACTTCGCTGTATTTCACCAACATCGCCAACGGAAACAGCAAGATGTACAGCTTAAAAGAAATGCAGGACTGCATTAAAAAAGCCGGCCTGAAAACCGAAAAAGTGTTTGACGGCGTGGGCCGCTTTGCCTATACGCTGATCCGCTGCACGAAATAACAATGAAACTAAAGGCGCCCCGAATCAGTAAAAAATGGATGATCTTTTCCGTTACCGCAAACGGAACGTTTATGTCCACCTTGTCGGCGGGAATCGTCAACATTGCGCTTCCCACCATGGCGGCGGAATTTTCGGTTTCTTTAGAAAACATCCAGCTGGTGGTAAGCCTGTACCTGCTGGTGCTGACGTGCCTGCTGCCCGTCTTCGGCAAACTGTCCGACATTTACAGCCGCAAATGGATGTATTTGGGCGGATTTATGGTGTTTGGACTGGGTGCGCTGTTGGGCGCGCTGTCCGGCTCGCTGGGAATGATGCTGTTTTCCCGCGCGGTGCAGGGGATAGGCTCCTCCGCCATGATGGCGACTTCGCAGGCGCTTATTGCGCAGATTTTTCACGGCGCTTCGCGCGGCAAAGCGTTTGGCGCCATCGGCGCGGTGGTGGCGGGGGGCTCTTTGGCGGGCCCGGCCATCGGCGGAGCGCTGATTCAGCTGTGGGGCTGGCCCAGCGTGTTTTGGGTATGTATTCCCGTTTGTATTCTGGGCGTATGGCGCGGGATTTATTTAATTCCGCGCTTTAAGTCGGTTCCCGGCGTAAAAATGGATTACTGCGGCGCCTTGTGCTATACCCTGACCAGTTTTGCCTTTCTCTACGCCCTAAACACCGCTCCGGCCAACGGCTGGACGTCCGGCCGCATTTTAAGCGCTTTTGCGCTGTCCGCCGTGTTCTTTTTCTTGTTTCTCAGGCGGGAGAAAGTGTCCAAAAATCCGTTTATCGGGCTGTCCATTTTTAAAATTCCGGCCATTTCCTACGGCTGCGCCGTGGCGGTGCTGGGGTTTACCTCGCTGTTTACCAATTCGGTGCTGCTTCCTTTTTATTTAACCGACATCATGGGGATGGACCCCATTAAAATCGGCATTTTGATTTTACCCTTTCCGATTACGCTGGCAATCGCGTCCGCCGTATCCGGCGCGCTGTGCGCCAAATGGCCCGCCCGCGTGATTACTACGGCGGGGTTNNGTGATTACTACGGCGGGATTCGTGTTTTTACTCATATCCACCCTGATGTTTGCCTTCATCGGCGGCGCGCCGAGCATTTCTTATATCGTACTGGCACAGCTGATAATGGGGGCCGGGTCCGGCACGTTCCAGGTGCCCAACAACAACACGGTGGTCAGTGCGGCCCCCAAAGGGAAACTTGGCGTGGTGGCCAGCGTGAATGCGCTGGCGCGCAACGTGGGGATGATCTCCGGCATTGCGCTTTCCGTAGCCGTGTTTGCGCTCCGGCAGGAACATTTGTTACAAGCGGGCGTATCGGCGCAGGAGGCGTTCATCGGCGGATACAAATGGGCGCTTTTATTTGGCGCGTTCTGCGCGGCGGCGGGGGGAATACTCTCCGCCAAGCGGGATTAAATTACGCTATAATAGATATATCGCATTTTAAAAGAGAGGTAAAGTAAGCAGTATCCTAAGCCGCCCGGCTTAGTTACA
>DCTQ01000086.1:4228-9553 GCA_002329395.1 Candidatus Avelusimicrobium alvi
AAGATAAAGGGAAGTCATGAGCCCTTTTTCTTCTGCTGAATGTTCCTTGTCATATTTTTATGACAAGGAACTACGGCTGTTATAGTTTGGGTTACTTATCTTGGCTCAAATTGTTTCGGCCGTTTTTTTATTCCTCCGGTTCTTTCGGAGGAATAAATGGCCAATCAAACCTTACAGCAAGCCCGCAAAAATAAAAGCGACGAATTCTATACTCAACTGCCCGATATAGAAGCCGAGCTAAAGCATTACAAAGAACATTTCAGGGGGAAAACCGTCCTCTGTAACTGCGACGACCCGCGCGTAAGCAATTTCTTTCACTATTTTTCTTATAATTTTGAATTTCTGGGCCTAAAAAAACTCATTACCACCTGCTATAAAAGCCAGGAACGGGATTTGTTCAGCCAAAACAACAGCGAGCGTGCCATCTATTTGGAATATACCGGCAATAAAACCGGCGGACGCGTACCCGTAGCCGAAGAAATAGGCATAAAACATTTAAAAGGGGATGGGGACTTTAGAAGCCCGGAATGTATAGAACTGCTAAAACAGGCTGATATTGTGGTGACCAATCCGCCGTTTAGTTTGTTTCGGGAATATGTGGCACAGCTGATTGAATACAATAAAAAATTTATTATTTTGGGTAATCAAAACGCCATTACCTATAAAGACATATTCAAATTGATTTCAGAAAACAAAATCTGGCTGGGGCGTTCTTTATCTTACATAGCTTTTCAAGTACCTTCCTACTATCAAGAAAAATCCACACGATATTGGCAAGATGGCAATGGGCAAAAATGGCGTTCTATGGGAAATGTCTGTTGGTTTACCAACCTAGATATTGCAAAACGTCATGAAGAATTAATCTTATACAAACAATAGACGCCTCAGGAATACCCCAAGTACGATAATTACGACGCTATAAATGTGGATAAAACGGCAGATATCCCTTGCGATTACGATGGTGTCATGGGCGTACCGATTACATTTTTAGATAAATACAACCCAAACCAATTTGAAATTATAGCGTTAGGGATTGTCGGAAGCTGTGAGTTTACTTGTAATAAAAAAATGGAAATTTTAGATAAAAATGGATTGTCAACTGGGAAATATACGTTTAATGCCAAAGGTACTTTATATCGTAAATTTAATCAACATACAGATAAAGCACCTGCATTTAGAAATGTAGAAACCGGAGAATTATATTCAAGTATTTACGCCCGAATTTTAATCCGCAAACGAGGTACTAAATGAACATTACTCTAAAAGAAATTACCGTCGGGGATTTGGTAAAAGATTATCAAGACTTGGCCGAAAACGGCGTAACCGGTTACGGCGGCAAGTTGGACATTCGCCCGCCTTATCAGCGTGAATTTATCTATAAAGACAAACAGCGCGAAGCCGTTATAGACACCGTAAGCAAAAACTTCCCGCTAAACGTAATGTATTGGGCCGTACGCCCGGACGGCGGACTGGAAGTAATAGACGGCCAGCAGCGCACTATTTCCATTTGCCAATATGTCAAAGGGGATTTTGCCTTTAATATGCTCTATTTCCATAACTTGCCCGCAGACCGGCAGGAAGAAATCCTCAATTATAAACTGATGGTATATTTTTGCGAGGGTACAGACAGCGAAAAACTGGAATGGTTTAAAACGATTAATATAGCGGGGGAGGAACTGACCGAACAGGAATTGCGTAATGCCGTCTATCACGGGAGCTGGGTATATGATGCCAAACGCTACTTTTCCAAAACCGGCTGCCCCGCCTACGGGCTGGCGGGGGATTATCTGCTGGGCTCGGCCATTCGGCAGGATTATTTGGAAACAGCTCTTTGGTGGATGTCCAAGGGTAATATAGACATTTATATGGCCAACCACCAACACGACCCGAACGCCAGCGAACTTTGGCTGTATTTTCAAAACGTAATAAATTGGGTAAAAGTAACTTTTCCCGTATACCGAAAAGAAATGAAAGGCATAGAATGGGGAGATTTATTTAATGAATTTGGCAAAAAAGCTTTTGACGCCAAAAAACTGGAAAAAGAAATTGCCGCGCTTATGCAAGATGACGATGTAACCAATAAGAAGGGCATTTATGCGTATGTACTGGACGGGAAGGAAAAACATTTAAATATCCGTGCCTTTACTCCAACACAAAAGCGCAAAATGTATGAAGAGCAAAAAGGGGTTTGCCCACATTGCAAAAAGCATTTTGAACTTTCGGAAATGGAAGCGGACCATATTACCCCGTGGCATGAGGGGGGAAAAACGGAGCTTTCCAACGGGCAAATGCTTTGTAAAGACTGCAACCGCAGAAAAAGCGGAAAATAAACAACTAATAAAAAACCCCGCTCTTGGGAGCGGGTTTTTTTATAGTACGGTTCAGACGGAAATTAGAAGTTTTCCGGGTGAATCATAAAGTAGGCCTGCGGGTGGGCGCACACGGGGCACACTTCCGGGGCTTTTTCGCCGACGTGGATGTGGCCGCAGTTGGCGCATTCCCACATAACGATGCCGGCTTTTTTGAACACTTCTTTGGCTTCCACATTGTGCAGGAGCTTGCGGTAGCGTTCTTCGTGCATTTTTTCAATTTTGGCTACGGCGCCGAACAGGTAGGCCAATTTGTCAAAGCCTTCTTCTTTGGCTTCTTTTTCAAAGGTGGCGTACATATCAGTCCATTCGTAGTTTTCGCCCTGGGCGGCGTCCAACAGGTTTTCCGCCGTGGTGGGAATGCCGTTGTCGTGCAAGGCTTTGAACCACAGTTTGGCGTGTTCTTTTTCGTTGTTGGCGGTTTCTTCAAAGATTTTGGCAATCTGCACAAAACCTTCTTTTTTGGCTTTGGAAGCGTAGTAAGTATATTTGTTTCTGGCCTGAGATTCGCCCGCAAAAGCGGCCATCAGGTTTTTTTCCGTTTTAGATCCTTTGAGTTCCATATTCTCTCCTATAAGTAATACTTAATATTATGTGTGCCTATTTATGGCCCTGGCACTTTTTACAAATTCCGCGAAACTGCAGATTGACTTGTTTCACTTCGCCCAGTTCCCGCGCGCCGGCCGGAAGCGTGAACGCCTCGCCTTTCTGCGGGAAGATGTCGTACACTTCGCCGCAGCGCGTGCAGACAAAGTGGCAGTGCGGGCGCAGATCGCCGTCAAAACGGGCTTTGGACGAAAGGCCCACCCGCGTCAAAAGGTCCATCTCCTCCAAAGAAGCCAGCGTGCGGTACACCGTGTCCAGCGACACATTGGGCAAATTTTTGCGCACGCTTACAAACACCGCTTCCGCGCTCGGATGCGCGCACGACTCCGCCACCGTGCGGAAAATTTCCTGCCGCTGTTTCGTTACGCGCAGGCCTTTTTCGCGGCACTGGTTTTGAAAGCGCTCCAGGCGTTTGTGCAGTTCTTCTTTTTGGGTGTTAGGATGGTTATTCATATGTTATTAATAATAATTCCTAATAAAAGTATAGCATATTTTCACAAACAAAAAGAATTTTTTTCTAATCTTTTTTTGCGCGGCGCAAACGCCGCCCGGTTATGATACCATAATTAGCCGCGCAAAAGGGAAAAACAACAGGGTTTTACTTGCCGCCTGCAAACGGGCTGTGGCGCGACGATTTTGTTATAATAGGAATACCAGTTATTACCAAGGGAGAGATTATGAAAGTTGATTGCCATATACCCACTAAAATTCTGTTCGGCGCGGGCCGGTTGAACGACCTCGCCACCGTCAAACTGCCGGGCAAAAAAGCCTTAATCGTTATTTCGGGCGGCACGTCCATGCGCAAATACGGCTACCTCCGGCGCGTGCAGGAACTGCTGGCCAAACAGGGCGTAGAAAACGTTGTGTTTGACAAAATCCTGCCCAACCCGATTTTGGACCACATAACCGAAGGCGCCGAACTGGCGCGCAAAGAAGGCTGCGATTTTATCATCGGCCTGGGCGGGGGGAGCAGTATTGACTCTTCCAAATCCATCGCCGTGATGGCTAAAAACCCCGGCAACTACTGGGATTATATCGGCGGAGGATCGGGCAAAGGGCTGTTTCCCAAAGAAGGAGCTCTTCCGATTGTCGCCATTACCACAACCGCCGGAACCGGCACGGAAGCCGACCCGTGGACGGTGATTACCAACGGAAGCGAAAAAATCGGCACCGGGTGGGAATTTACTTTTCCCGTGCTGTCCATCGTAGACCCGGAACTGATGACCTCCGTCCCGCCGCATTTGACCGCTTACCAGGGCTTTGACACCCTGTTTCACTGCACGGAAGGCTACATCGCCAATATCGCCACCCCGGTGTCGGACGCGCTGGCGTTAAAAGCCATTGAGCTTATCGCCAAGTACCTGCCGCGCGCCGTAAAGGACGGCGGCGATATGGAAGCGCGCGAAAACGTCGCGCTCGCCAATACCCTGGGCGGTATGGTGGAAACTTTTTCTTCCTGCACCAGCGAACATTCGCTGGAGCACGCTTTAAGCGCCTACTACCCCAAACTGCCGCACGGCGCGGGACTGATTATGATTTCGCTCCCGTACTATAAATTTTTCCAGGGTAAAGTCGCCCCGGAACGCTACGCCAAAATGGCCGAAGCGATGGGGGAGGACATTTACTCCCTGCCGGAGGACAAACGCGCGGACGCGTTTATTTCCGCGCTTGAAAAACTCCAGAAAGCCTGCGGCGTGGACAACCTTAAAATGAGCGACTACGGCGTAAAACGCGATGAAATGGACAAGCTGGCCACCACCGCCAAAGAAACGATGGGCGGCCTGTTTGATTTGGACGTTTACCGCCTTACGCACGAGGATACGGTAAGTATTTTGCAGGAAGCGTACAAATAAAAATATATATACGAACCCCCGGGCTTTTAACAGGCCCGGGGGTTTATTCATTTTGCTGTTACCAATAGGTAAAGTGAGGCGTCCAGGAATAGACGGGCTGGCCGTAACTCTTGCAAATTTGTGCATATAATTCACTGCCATAACCGTTGCAGGTAAATTTTCCCGGCGTAACACAATGCGAGTCTCCCCCGGGGAGATGTTCAAAACAGCGCGCCAGCCCCGGGCCAAGCCCGGTATAAGACACTTTGTTTTCAAACAGGCTAAAACCGCTGTGCGCTTCTATGCCCAATCGTTCCCAGTCTATATCCAGGCTTTCTTTATCGGTGGTGTAAAAGCCGTTGGCCATATAAAAACGTTCTTCCGCTTCCTGAATAGACTTTAACAGCGGCAGCACCCGCGCCACCCGCGCTTTGATAACCGCTTTTTGATACTGCGGCAGGGCGACAGCCGCCAAAATACCAATAATTAAAACCACCACCAACAGCTCTATTAGCGTA
>DCTQ01000050.1:0-1708 GCA_002329395.1 Candidatus Avelusimicrobium alvi
CATAAAACAGCAAAACGACTCTCCGGGCCCGGAGGCTCCGTCCCGCAGGGGAGAAGGCGCAAGAAGCGTCAAAAAACTTATAATAAAGATATGGAAAACTTTTTACTGGAAGATTTCAAAAATCACCTGACGTTTGAACGCCAGCTCTCCAAAAATACGGTGGCGGCGTACGGCGCCGACGTGGAAAGTTTCCTGGAATACTGCATCGCCAACGAGAAAGACCCGCTGGCCATTGAACCCGAATTTCTGGACCAGTACAACTACCAGCTGCGCGTGATTGAAAAACTGGCTACTTCCAGCGTATTTCGCAAAATGGAAGCCGTTAAATGCTTTTATAAATTTCTGTTAATTGAAGAAAAAATCAAAGACGACCCGACCCGCTTTTTAAAATCCCCCAAGCTCGCGCAGAAAATACCCACCCAGCTGACGCGCGAAGAAATGGACCGCCTGCTTTCCTACCCCGCCGAAACGCTGGCCGAAATCCGCACCGTTACGATTATTGAGCTCTTATACGCGGCTGGCCTGCGCGTGAGCGAACTTATCAACCTGCGTTTGGAAAACGTCAACACCGAGGAAGGCTGGGTGCTCGCTTTCGGCAAAGGCGGCAAACAGCGCTTTGTGCCCATTCACCCGCAGGCCTGCCGGCGTATCAAACAATACCTTTCCGTGCGCGAGGCGCACTTCGCCGCCAAAAACGTGGGTTCGGAAGTGTTCTTAAACAAGAACGGAAAGAAGATAAGCCGCATCACGGTATGGAAAGATTTGGCGGATTTGGGACGCAAGGCCAACATCTCGCAGCCCCTGCACCCGCATTTGTTCCGCCATACGTTCGCCTCGCACCTATTGCAAGGCGGCGCGGATTTAAGAAGCCTGCAGGAAATGCTCGGCCACGCCAACCTGACCACTACGCAGATTTACACCCATCTGGACGTAAGCGATTTAAAAAACAAGCACAAAAAATTCCATCCGCGAGGATAATCCCTTTCCTATACAACAGGGCTGATTTTAAACCTAAAAATTGTTAGAATAGAAGTATTATGAGTATTGATAACTTTCCGCAAATAGATAAAAAGCAGCAAGAACGCTGGGAAAAAGCCAACCTTTTCGCCAGCCCCAAAATGCCCAAAGGCAAGAAATTTTACTGCCTGGATATGTTCCCTTATCCGTCGGGCGCGGGCCTGCACGTAGGCCATCCGGAAGGCTACACCGCCTCGGACATTCTTGTTCGCTACAAACTAATGAACGGCTTTGACGTACTGCACCCCATGGGGTGGGACGCCTTCGGCNNCCTGCCCGCGGAAAACTACGCCATTTCCACGGGAATCCATCCGCGGATTACCACTCATAAAAACATTCAAAATTTCAAACGCCAAATCAAATCCATCGGCCTGGCCTACGACTGGGACCGGGAAATTGACACCACCGACCCCAAGTATTACAAATGGACGCAGTGGATTTTCCTGCAGCTCTTTAAAAAGGGCCTGGCGTATGAATCCACCGTACCGATAAACTGGTGCCCGTCGTGCAAAACGGGCCTGGCCAACGAAGAAGTCTTTAACGGCAAGTGCGAACGCTGCGGCCACACCATTGAACGCAAGGCGCTGCGCCAGTGGATTTTGCGCATTACCGACTACGCCGAAAAACTTCTGGAAAGCCTGGACCAGCTGGACTGGCCCGAAAGCACGCTGACGATGCAGCGCAACTGGAT
>DCTQ01000050.1:1745-2255 GCA_002329395.1 Candidatus Avelusimicrobium alvi
GGACACGCTCTTCGGCGCGACCTATATGGTCGTCTCGCCGGAGCACCCCATTTTAAATAAAATCGTTACGCCCGAACAAAAAGCCGCCGTGGAAAAATACCAGGCCGACGCTTCCAAAAAAAGCGACCTGGAACGCGGCGATTTGAACAAAGACAAAACCGGCGTATTCACCGGCGCATACGCCGTCAACCCGGTAAACGGCAAAAAAATCCCGGTCTGGACGTCCGACTACGTCCTGATGGGCTACGGAACCGGCGCCATTATGGCCGTGCCCGCGCACGACGAGCGCGACTATGCCTTCGCCAAAAAATTCGGCCTTGAGATTATTGAAGTCATCAAAAGCGAACAGGGCGTGGAAAAAGAAGCTTTCACCGGGGACGGCGAACTGGTCAACTCCGGCTTTTTAAACGGTTTGCGCGTAAAAGAATCCAAAGCCGCCATGATTAAATGGCTGGCCGAACGCGGCCTGGGCGACGCAAAAACCACCTATAAACTGCGCGACTGGGTGTT
>DCTQ01000050.1:2409-5861 GCA_002329395.1 Candidatus Avelusimicrobium alvi
GAAACCAACACCATGCCCCAGTGGGCCGGCTCCTGCTGGTATTACCTGCGCTATATGGACCCGCACAACGACCAGGCGCCGGTGGACCCGGCGATTGAAAAAGCCTACGGGCCGGTGGACTGCTACATCGGCGGCGCGGAACACGCCGTGCTGCACTTGCTGTACGCGCGCTTCTGGCACCGGGTATTGTTTGATTTGGGCGTCGTCAGCCACAAAGAACCGTTCCAGAAACTCCGCCACCAGGGGATGATTCTGGCGTTCTCGTACCGCGACAAAATGGGCGCGTACCACGGCTACGAAGAAATTGATTTTAAAGACGGAAAAGCCTTCTTAAAAACCACCGGGGAGGAACTCTCGCCGATGGTGGAAAAGATGTCCAAATCCAAGAAAAACGTCATCAATCCCGACGATATTCTCTCCCAGTACGGCGCGGACGCGTTCCGCATGTACGAAATGTTTATGGGCCCGTTTGAAGCCAGCAAGCCCTGGGATATGAAAGGAATTGAAGGCATTTCCCGCTTTTTAAAACGCGTGGCGGCCTGGAGCGAAAGCGTAAAATTGTCCGCCGAGGCCAATCCGCGCAAGAGCGAAATTTTAAAGAATAAAACCATCGCCAAAGTAAGCGAAGACATTGAAAACTTCCGCTTTAACACGGCCATTTCTTCTTTAATGGTGCTTTTTAACGACCTGAGCAAACTGCCGCAGGTGAGCGAAGAATCGTTCCAAACGTTCTTAAAGCTCCTGCACCCGTTCGCCCCGCATTTAACCGAAGAAATCTGGCAGGAAAAAGCTTACGAAGGCTTTGTGGTTAAATCCGCCTGGCCCGAAGCCGACCCGGATTTGATGCAGGACGACTCGGTGGAAATCGGCGTGCAGATTAACGGCAAAGTGCGCGACCGCGTGGCCGTGCCCGCCAATGCCGCGCGCGAAGAGATTGAAAAAATCGCGCTCGCCAGCCAGAAAGTAGCCCGGAGTTTGGAAGGATTTGAAGTCAAAAAAATTATCGTCGTTCCCGGCCGCATGGTAAGCATCGTGGCCGCCCCCAAAAAATAGACGCTTGGCCGCCCGGCGGCTTGGCAGGAAACGGAGCATTTATGAAAAAACTTTTGTTCGCCTTCTGCGGCGCGGCCGCGCTGGCCGCCTGCGCCAGCGAAGGCGCGGTATACAAACCGCAAGCCCAAATTATGCCGCAGCACATCAAAAAAATCGCCGTGCGGCCGATACTCAACAAAACCGAAGTGTTTGCGCTGGAAGACAAGTTTTACAACGAACTCTACGACGAATTCCTGCGCAACGGCACCTATCAAATCGTGGCCGAAAACAACGGCGCGGAAGGCGTGGTGGTTACCACCATTTCCCGCTACTTAAACGTGCCCATCCAGTACGACAGCCAGTTAATCCCCACCGTCTACCGTATGGATATTTGGCTGGACGTGGTGCTGATGGACAAAACCACCAACGCGCCCGTCTGGCGCGAGCCGGCTTTCCTCGGCACGCAGATTTACGCGGCCTCCACCCTGCCCGGCGGCCTGACCGAAGTGCAGGCGCGCGACGTGGTGTTCCAAAAGCTTTCCAAAGACATCGTCAAACGCACGGTGGACGGGTTCGGCTCGGTTATGAGCGAAAACAAAAAGAAAGTGATGAACAACCCGGAATATACCACCATCACCCAGTAAAATGCCCAAAGTAACCGCCGAAAAACTGACCGCAGAACTTGAAAAAAATACCGTATCCCCCGTCTATTTACTGACGGGGGAAGACGTCTACCGCAAGAATTTAATCATCCAAAAAATCCGCGCCGTCCTTCATCCGGACGATTTCAACTCCTACCAAAGCGAAGCCGACAAGGCAGACCTGGGCGAAGCGCTCGCGCTGGCCAACACCGCCCCCGTATTTTCGGACAGCCGCCTCATCGTACTTACCGGCGTGGAGAAGCTGCGCAAAGAACCCAAAGAGGCGTTAATCCGCTACCTGGATAACCCCCTCCCCACCACTACGCTCGTGCTGACGCATAACGATTCCAAAAAAATGAAGACGGAAAAAGTGCTGGCGGAAGTATGTTCGGACGCGGGACGCGTGGCGAATTTTGACGAACTGAAAAAAGACGAGCTGGCCTCCTGGGTGCGCCAAAAAATGCAGGAAAAGGGCTTAAAGGCGGATTTTGACTCGGTGGACCTTTTGTGCGAAAGCGTGGGCGGCGAACTCAACGCGCTGGCGAACGAAATTGAAAAACTGTACCTCTACACCGCCGAAAACGAAACGAAAAACATTACCAAAGAAGACGTGCTGGCCTGCATCGGGTTTAGCAAAGAGGAAAACCCGTTTGAGCTTTCCAACGCCATTACCGCGTGCAGCAAAACGCGGGCCGTCGCGCTGGTGGACAAACTGATTGACGACGGCGAGGAACCCGTCGGCATTTTAAGCAAAATGACATTCCCCATTTTAAAAATGGCGCGCATTAAACGCCTGTCGGACGCGGGCATGGCTCCGGCGGAAATCCTGCGCGCGGCGGGCCTTATGTACTGGGAAAACCGCCTGGTTTCTTCCGCCCGGTCGTTCCCCCCGCAAAAGAACTTTTTAAACGCCTTAAACCGCGTTATTGACGCGGACAGCGCGTTTAAATCGTCCGCCGCGTCGGACCCGAAAATCGTTTTAAAAGGCATTCTGCTTACGCTGTTTAACAAATAAGTTTCGCACCGCATAAAAAACACCGGCCCAAAACCGGTGTTTTTTATTGTTTTTTAAGCAATCAACAGCCATATCATTCGGGGCAGTAAGTACATACGGCCTCATCAATGCACATTTCGTTGCCGTCTACAGTAATCCCCCCTTGATTCGGAGGATACATCAAATAATGCGTAGGAGGTTCATCTTCTATGCCTGCGGCGTTTAAAGCGGCAGAATCATTTGCCTCTTTCTCAATATCCGGTATAAAATCTTTCCAGTAAGAAGTATCCGCATTTAGAGGGTTATATATATGTACCACTTGATACCCCGGATCTTCGTATTCCACCAACGCATAACTGCCAATACCGCCGTTTTGCATTTGTGTCACTATGCTGGAAGACAAATACTGATTTGCCAAATATAAAGCGGCGTCTTTTCGGGAAACACCCGACTTAAAATAACACTCCTGTAATTTCCACGAACAGGACAGCTCCTCCGCCCTCGGCTTGGAACAAGTCCCCCAGCCTGTACGCACCCATTGTCCCGAAGAATCGCACTCATATATGGCCGGCTGAGTACCGCCCGGGCATCCGCATTCCCGCGAATCCACGGGAGGCGTGCCTGTACAAACATTTTCGCCCTTGGATTTTAATAAATAAGACGTATACGAATTACTCCCGGTCGTGCTTCCGTCTGACTTGTAATCTTTGGTATAAATGTTGCTCCATTCCAGCTCGTCATTATTACCGCTCCCGCTGGTTTGCACCTGCCCCGGGATGGTTAAA
>DCTQ01000007.1 GCA_002329395.1 Candidatus Avelusimicrobium alvi
CTCGGATTTACGCTTATAGAGTTATTAGTAGTCGTATTAATCATCGGTATTTTGGCGGCGGTGGCTTTGCCCCAATATGATTACAGCGTCAAAAAGGCGCGTTTCCAGCAAATGCTTCCGCTGGTGGAAGGAATGTTTAAAGGCCAAAGCATTTACTATATGGCGAACGGGGTATATTCCGATGATTTAGCCGCACTGGATATTGCTTTCCCGGCGGATTTTACGGTTTCCGGCGATTCGGCGCGCAATAAATTAATGACTTGCAACGTGGTGCACAACGTCAATCAGCGCGTTTACTGCGTGCTGAGCAAAAGTCCCCATGTAGCCTATATACACTGGTTCAAACCGGACCGCCGCGCCTGCGTTGTTTTTACGTCCAGCAACCGGGAACAGCAGGAATTTTGTAGAAAATTTACGGGTAAAAACACCTACGAAACATACGGCGCGTGGAGTATTTATTATATGGATAATTAATCCGCGCCTAATTAAAAACCCCGGACGGATATCTCGCCCGGGGTTTTGGTGTTAAGAAGGTTTTTACGCGGTGGCCAGCATAGCCGTCAGAAAAGCGAGTATGGTTCC
Organism: Candidatus Avelusimicrobium alvi; assembly: GCA_002329395.1. Lineage (GTDB taxonomy): Bacteria > Elusimicrobiota > Elusimicrobia > Elusimicrobiales > Elusimicrobiaceae > Avelusimicrobium > Avelusimicrobium alvi. Next base: position 583 of record DCTQ01000007.1, read on the forward strand.
GCCAAAAAAGATGACGGCGATAATCGGCAGTATGGCGATGATAACCGTCAGCCAGCCGAACAGGCCGGCCCACCACGCGGCGCGCCGGGCGTCCGGCGTGCGGTTTTCGTGCGCCAAATCCTGCGCCCGGAGCGACAGAATCAGCGCTGCCAGCGCCATCGGAATGGTGAAGAACCCCGTAAAGCAGGATAAAATTACCGCGATGACCGACAGCGTAAAACGGCTGTTTATACAGTCCGCGCCGTTTGCGGCGCATTTGCAGTCGTCTTTGGTGCGGTTGTTTACGGAGCAGACGGCTCCTTCTTTTTGTTCTTCATTTGTCATAAAACTCCCCCTGCCGTTGGCTTCCGTCCGGGTAAAAGCGCGGCGGACGGGTTCTTGTAGCCAAAGAGCACCATTATTATATAAAATATAATTTCAATGGGAGCATTTTCTATGGAAATAACTAAAAAAGATGTGGAGCTTTCGGCCAAACTCGCCAAAATGCGGGTGAGCGAGCAGGAAGCCGTGCTGTATGAAGCCCAGCTGGAAGCCCTTTTTAAATGGGTGAAAGAGTTGTCCGCCGTCAATACCGACGCGGTCAAACTGACCAACGTAAACCTCTCTGCGCATATGCGCAAGGATGTCGCCGTGTCCGACCCGGCCCTGGCCGCCGAACTGCGCCATGCTTTTGACGAAGAGCAGGACGGCTGCGCCAAAGTGAAAAAGGTGCTTTAAATGATGACCGTTTTAGAAATTACCAAAGCCGTTTCGTCCGGTGCCAAAACCGCCGAACAGATTACGCGTGAGTCGCTTGCGAAAATTGCGGAGTTAAACCCCCAAATCAATGCGTTCGTGGAAGTGTTTGAGGCGGACGCCCTCGCGCAGGCCCAAGCCGTAGACGCCAAACGCGCCCGCGGCGAAAAATTAGGCGCGCTTGCGGGCGTGCCCGTGGCTATTAAAGACAATATCCTCTACAAAGGCCACAAAGCCACCTGCTGTTCCAAAATGCTTGAAAATTATGTGGCCTCTTACACCTCCACCGTGGTGGAAAAATTGCTGGCCGCCGACGCGGTGATTGTGGGCCGCACCAATATGGATGAATTTGCCATGGGCAGCACCAACCAGACTTCGGTGTACGGCCCGGTGAAAAATCCCGTGAATACGGAATGCGTCCCCGGCGGTTCTTCCGGCGGTTCCGCGGCCGCCGTGGCGGCGGGTATGGTCTCCGTGGCTTTGGGCACGGATACGGGCGGCTCGGTCCGCCAGCCGGCCGGTTTTTGCGGCGTGGTGGGCATTAAGCCCGGTTACGGCCGTATTTCGCGCTACGGCGTGATTGCGTTCGCTTCCAGCGCCGACCAGGTGGGTATTCTGACGGCCAACGTGGCCGATTCGGCCAAAGTGCTGGAAGTGCTTTCCGGCAAAGACGTGCATGATTCCACCTCGCTGGAGGCTCCCGTTCCGGCGTATGCCGATTTGTTTACGGACGGTTTAAAAGGCGTAAAAGTGGGTCTTCCTAAAGGGTTTTTAGACGGCCTGGCGGAAGATATTAAGCAGAAAATGGACGAAGCCGCCGCGCGCTTGAAAGAATTGGGCGCGGAACTGGTGGAAGTGGACGTGCCGCACGCTAAATACGCGGCCCCGTGCTATTATATTATCACGAGTGCGGAAGCCAGCTCCAACCTGGGCCGCTACGACGGCATCCGCTACGGATACGCCGACAACGCCGCCAAAGATTTAAACGCCTATTACGAAGGTTCGCGCGCGCCGTTCGGGCTGGAAGTGAAAAAACGCCTGATTATCGGCACCTACGCGCTGACTTCGCAGCGTTACGAAGAATGCTTTGTAAAAGCCATGAAAGTGCGCGAGCTTATCCGCGAAGATTTCAAAAAAGCGTTTGAAAAAGTGGACGTACTTTTAACGCCCACCTCGCCCACCACGGCCTTTAAACTCGGCCAGCACGACGAGGATCCGCTTTCTTTGTATCTGGCGGACCTGTACACCTGCCAGGGCAATATCGGCGGGCTGGCAGGCGTGAGCGTGCCGTTTGGCAAAGACGCCAAAGGCCTCCCGATCGGCGTGCAGTTCTACGGGCCGATTTTAAAAGAAGAGAAAATTTTAAACGCGGCGTATAACTTAGAGAAAGGATTATGATTGTATCCGAATTTTCGTGCGGCGGCGTAATTCTTGACGGGCGCAAAGTGCTGTTGGTGCAAGTTAAGAATATGAAGGGGAAAAAGATTTGGACTTTCCCCAAAGGCCACATTGAACCGGGTGAAACGCCCCGGCAGGCCGCGCTGCGCGAAGTGCTGGAAGAAACGGGCTATAAAGCCGTTATCATCCGGCCGATGATTCGGGTGAAGTACGCGTTTACGTTTCAGGGCAATTACGTCAAAAAAATGGTCCAGTGGTATTTGATGAAAAAGTTGGGCCGCATCGGCAAGCACGACGCGTCCGAAATTTTGGCGATTCGCTGGGTGTCGCTCACCAAGGCGCGTGAATTGGTGCAGTACCCAAGCGATATACGGCTGGTGGATATGCTGTTGGCGTCTTTGCATATAGAGCCGGCGGAAGAGCCCGAAACGGAGATGCCGGAAGAATAAGGTTTTAGACTGATTGAATGTACGCACACGGACCAAAGATTACTTCTTTGGTCCGTGTTTTTTTGGGTGCTTCCTTGCCTTTTCCTGTTGCTGCTGCCAGAAAAAGGGGCCTTGCAGGCCGACCCTGCGGGCGGCGGCATACCCCCTTTGTTGTTCCCATCTAACTAATAGCACCGTTTATTGCTGAACTCTGGTTGAGGCCAGAGCCCCAAGGCCTGGAAGGCCTTGACTCGTTTTTTTTTTTGATACGATGGCAAAAGGACTTGGTAAAAGGGGGGACGCACACACGCTTCAGCTACGCTTATCACGCCCCGATTTGGAAGATTAAAAGCATCTTCTTTCTGTCCCTCCTCACCACCAAGACAGAGAGAACGGGGGCGTGATGAACCTATCTTATTACGTCCCCCATTAAGCCGAGGAGGGAAT
>DCTQ01000005.1 GCA_002329395.1 Candidatus Avelusimicrobium alvi
GCTGTTGCGGTGCCGCAGTATGAATTTGCGGTGCTCAAATCCCGCTTTAGTAAACATTTGCCGCTTCTTGCGCACGTGTATCAATTACAATCGGCTTATTATTTGGCGAATGGCGTTTATGCCAAATCTTTGGATGAACTGGGAATGGATATCCCCAGCGGGTGTATGCCCTTGGAAGGGTTTAGCGACCAGTTTAAGTGCGGGGAAAATGTATATATTGCCATTAGAGGGGGAGAGGGCAGCTTTTGCCCGGATGAAAAAACACAATGCGCCTATATGCCTTTGTGCGAGCACGGGAAAAATAACGGATGGTCCGGTGGTTGTATGAAAGACAGCTGGAAAGCGGTGGTGGCCGTATCGTTAAACACCGGAGAAAGAAAGTGTTATCCTCACGGCTGGCGCAAATGGGGCAAGCAGCTGTGCGCTTCTTTGCAACTGTAATAAAAAAACCGCCGCATATTAAACGCGGCGGTTTGATGCACGATATGGATATTATTTTTTTCCGATTAATTGTAAAAACTCTTCTTCGCTTAGCACGGGCACGCCCAGCTCGCGCGCTTTTTTAAGCTTGCTTCCCGCGTCCGCTCCGGCTACCACGTAAGACGTTTTTTTAGATACGCTTCCGCTGGCTTTGCCGCCGTATTCTTTGGCCAGCAGCTCGGCTTCGGTGCGCGACATCGTTTTAAGTTCGCCCGTAAACACCAGCGTTTTCCCGTCCAGGATATTGCCTGCCAGCTCTTTTTTGGGCTGCGTAAAATTAAGCCCCGCCGCACGCAGGCGTTCAATCTGCTCCAGCGCGCGCGGACTTCTGAAAAAATCATAAATACTGTGCGAGACAATTTCGCCCACTTCGCGCACGCTTTGCAGTTCTTCCAGCGGCGCGTCTTTTAACGCGTCCAGGGTGCGGAAGCGGTCGGCCAAAATTTCGGCGGTTTTCGCGCCCACAAACGCAATGCCCAGCGCAAACAGCAGGCGGGAAAGCGGCTTTTGTTTGCTGGCTTCAATGGAATCCAGCAGGTTCTGCGCCTTTTTGTCTTTGAAGTTTTCCAGGTTCAGCAAATGCAGGAAAGACAAGTTGTAAATATCGGCAAAGTCCGCCACGTATTTGTTTTCAAGCAGCTGGTCCATTACCACTTCGCCCAGGCCCTCAATATCCATGGCGCCGCGCGAAGCAAAATGCAGCAGGCGCGCGCGCAGCTGCGCGGGGCAGGACGGGTTGACGCAGTAATAACCCACTTCATCCGGCTCTTTATAAACGCCTTCGCCGCATGAGGGACAGGCGGCGGGAGGCAATACGTCCGGCCCGCCCTTGTGTTCGGCTACTTTAACCACTTTGGGAATCACTTCCCCGGCGCGTTCAATAATCACGCTGTCGCCCACGCGCAGGCCCAGGCGGCTGATTTCGTCAAAATTATGCAGGGTGGCGTTGGATATCGTTACGCCGCCCACCGCCACGGGTTTCAGTTCGGCCACGGGGGTGATGACACCGCTTCTGCCGACGGAGAAAAGAATGTTCTCCACGGTGGTGGTGGCCTGCGGGGCCGGGTATTTAAAGGCTATCGCCCAGCGCGGGCTTTTGGCGGTTACGCCCAAAATGCGCTGGTATTCAAAACGGTTTACTTTTACCACCAGGCCGTCCACGTCGTAGGGCAGCTGGTGGCGGGCCGCATCAAACTGATTGTAAAAACGGATTACTTCGGACATTTGCGTCGTTTTCGTGCGCGCGGGGCAGACGGAAAAACCCCACTGTCTGCACAAATCAATAAAACCGCTGAAGCTGTCTGCCGAGATGTCGCCCGCGCCGAAGGAATGTGCAAAAAATTTAAGCGGCCGCTGGGCGGTCATCTGCGGGTCTTTCTGGCGCAGGGAGCCGGCGGCGGCGTTGCGGGTGTTGGCAAAAATATTTTCGGCGTTTAGCAGTTGTTTTTCGTTCAGCGCGGCTAAATCCTTCTTTTCCAGATACACTTCCCCACGGATTTCCAGCATACCGGCGGGCGCGTTTTCTATTTTTTGCGGAATGTTTTTAATGGTGCGTACGTTGGCGGTAATATCTTCGCCGGTTTTGCCGTCCCCGCGGCTGGCCGCCGTAACGAGAATGCCGTTTTCGTACGTCAGCGAACAGGACACGCCGTCAATTTTCGCTTCCACCACCATTTCAAAATCGTTGCGCTGGAGGGTTTTTTCGGCGCGTTCGTACCATTCGCGGATTTCGTCGGGCGAGTAGGAGTTGTCCAGCGACATCATCGGCACCGCGTGTTTGACCGGGGAAAACAATTCTCCCGCCTGGCCGCCCACGCGCTGGGTGGGGGAATTTTTGGTGCGGTACTGCGGGTACTGCTCTTCCAGGTCTTTTAATTGTTTGTAAAGTTCGTCGTACTGCGTATCGGACAAGACGGGATTGTCCAAATTATAGTACAGATTATTGTGGTAATTGATCAGTTTTTTAAGCCGCTCAATTTCTTCTTTCGGATGCATAACTTTTATTTGCGTTCTTTTTTCAGCTGGTCCAACAGCCCGTTGATGAACTTGCTGGAATTTTCGGTGGAGTATTTTTTGGCGAGCTCAATGGCTTCGTCTATAATAGCCGGGACGGGGGTGCGTTCGGGGCTGAACACCATTTCGTAGGTGGCCATGCGCAGGATGGAGCGGTCCACCGCCGACATACGCGAAATGGTCCAGTTTTTGGCGTACGCGGAGACCATCTTGTCTATTTCTTTCAGGTGGCGCGTAGTGCCGCCGACGAGTTCTTCGCAGAAGGGGAAGCAGTCCCCGAGTTCTCTTTTAAAATCCGACGCGTAACGCGTCACGCTGGTTTCGTCCGCCGATTTGGCGCTGTCGGCGTAATAAAGCGACTGCAGGGCGCATTCCCGGGCCATTCTTCTGTTGCTCATTTTTTTCACCTTAAAAATCGTTGAGAATTATAATAAAAGTTATATAGATTCTAGCAAATTTCCTTCGTCCTTGCAGGTCTGCCCGGCGGACCGCGCGGGCGGGCGGCGTCTAATGTTTTTTTACCCTGGTTTTTGTACGCTTTTTTGTGATACTATATGAATGTTCCCGCAGGCGCGGGAAAGGGGGAAACAAATGAAAAAAAGAAATATAGCCTTGCTGTCCGTCTGCGCGCTGTTGCTGGCTCTGCCTTCTTTCGGACAAAAAATGCAGACCGTGCGCGGCGAAGGCCGGTACGTGTCCCAGAACCTTGAAAAACTGCCCGCGTTTAACGCGGTGGACGTACGCGGCGACGCGGAGGTGGACTTTACGCAGCAGCCCGGCACTTCCGTTACGGTCAGCGGACGCGAAAACCTGGTGGCGCTGGCGGACGTGCGCGTGGAAGACGGCGTGCTGGTGGTGGGGTTTACCCGCCCGGTGCATATCCGCGGCGAGCATCATTTGCGCGTGGCGGTGGCCGCGCCCGAACTGCGCTCCGTTACGCTGTCCCAGGGCGGCGATTTTGAAGTGCACGGCATGTTAAAAACGGCCGATTTAACCATTTCCGCCACGCAGGATTCGGAATTTTCGGCTGATTTTGTGCAGGCGTCGGCCGTGTCGGCCACGGCTTCCGGCCGCGCCGAGATTGACCTGGGCCGCTTAGAGGCCGACCGTGTGCGCGCTGCCGCTTCGGACCGCGCGGACATAGACCTTTCCGGCAAAGCGCGCGAAGCGTTTGTGGAAAACAACGGTTCCGGCGAAATTGACGCCGACGACCTGCGCGCCGATACGGTGCATGCGTATGTCAATGGTTCGGGCGACGTGAAAGTATACGCCTCCAACCTCCTGCATGCCGTGGCCAACGGACGCGGCAAGATTGAATACAAGGGCAATCCGATGACCCTTAACCGCGAAGGCAGTGCGAAAAAAATCATACGGGACCGGGATTACGATTAACCCTTCCGTTCTTATAAAAAGGCCTCCTTTTTGGAGGCTTTTTTATTTGGGCGGCTGCCCGCCGGCGGGCGGATATTTTTATATAATTTGAATATGAACAAACAACTTTTAGCAGGTATCCTGGCGTGCGCGTGCCTGGGCGCGTGCTCCCATACGGGCGTGCCGGAACAGCGGCTTGCAGGAGCGGACCGGGACGCGCATAACTGCATCGGCTCGGCCGGCTACACCTGGAGCGGCGTGCAAAAGGCGTGCGTCCGGCTGTGGGAGGAAGGCATCGCTCTGCTGCCGGTTTCCAAACAGGAAAGCGCGGCGCTGGCGGCCTATGTGGTTTTATCCGCGGACGGGACGAAAGCGGAGCTTTTTGTTCCCGTTAAAACGGCGCCGGCGGTGCTGGAGCGGTCTTTTACGCAGGAAGGCCCGCGCTGGACGAATGCCGCGTGGCTGTTAAAACGCCTGCCGCAGGGGTGGGAGTTATACGAACGCGGCGTGCTGGCGTATTCGGCCCCGAACCCCCCGGACGGCAATTGACACCCCCAAAGGGAAGATGGTATAATAATACTGTTCCCACAGAGGGGAACTATTTTTTTGAAAGAACAATTAAATGGCCAGATACGATAACAGAAGAGAATACAAAAAAGATCTCTATCGCAGAAACCAGAACATTCGCGTGCCCGAAGTCAGACTGATTGACTCCGACGGTACGATGCTCGGGGTCAAGCCGGTGGCGGAAGCCATCGCCATGGCCAAAGAACAAGAGCTGGACCTGGTGGAAATTTCACCCAACGCCCAGCCTCCTGTGTGTAAGATACTTGATTACAACCGGTATGTTTACGAACAGGGAAAAAAAGCGGCGGAAGCCAAAAAGAAACAAACCAAAGTAACTTTAAAAGAGCTGCGCATTAAATCGCGCATCGCTCCGCACGATTTGGACGTGAAAATCCGCCAAATTGAAGAGTTCCTTCGCAAGAAGGACATGGTTCGTTTCACCGTGGTGTTCCACGGCCGCGAAAACCAGCACAAAGACATCGGCATCCAGATTTTAAACGATACGGCCAAACGCCTGGCCGAACTCGCCAACGTGGACGGCGGCCTGCAGGCGATGGGCAACCGTATGTCGATGACGTTCGTGCCCAAAAACTAAACAGATTTTTAGGTCCTTTTTGCAGTTAACCGCGCACGGGGCTTGACCGGCTCCCGGCCGGGTTGTCAAAAAAAGGGCTAATTAAACGAGGTAATATACAATGCCTAAACTTAAAAACCACAGCGGCGGCAAAAAACGCTTCAGAAAAACCGCCACGGGTAAATTCACCCACAGAAAAGCCGGCAGAAAACACTTGCTAACGCCTGTTTCTGCCTCCAGAAAGCACGAAACCAGAAAGACCGGCGTCATTACGCCCGAGTCCAACAAAGGGAAGATTTTGGAAAAATATCTCCCGATGGCTAAATAAGAGGTTAGAAACATGAGAATTAAATTTAGCGTTGCCAGACACGCCAGAAAGAAAAAAGTATTGAAAAGAGCCAGCGGCTATTACGGAGATAAATCCCGCCGCTTGCGCATGGCCACCCAGCAGCTGGATAAATCCGGCGTGCATGCTTACGTGGACCGCAAAGACAAAAAAACCACCTACCGCCAGTTGTGGATTACCCGCATCAATGCCGCGGTGAGAGAGGAAGGTTTGTCTTACTCTAAATTCATCAGCGGCCTGACCAAAGCCAACATTACGCTTAACCGCAAAATGTTGTCTGAGATGGCGATTAAAGACCCGGTGTCCTTCAAGAAATTGGTGGACGTGGTAAAAGCCGCCTAAGCGTTTCTGCTTTGCAAGTAAAAGCCCCGCTCGTTTGAGCGGGGCTTTTTGTATCGGTTGAAAACCCCCGGGCTGAAGCCCGGGGAGTTTCATTGTTGCGGCAGTAAATATGCGGCGGCCTATACGCTGCCGCGCGGGGCGGAAATAGTCGGCTGCGCGCGGGTGCCTGGGGCGGCCGGGTATGTTGCGCGGACCCGCGGAACACATATCCCGGCCCGGCGGCGGAAGGGCTCATCGGCGGTGTTTAAAACCCCCGTCCGGTTGGAAGGGGGCGTATATCAATCGTTTGCTTTTTTAAAGTCGTTTACGCGTTTAAAGAAAAGATTCCATTCCGGGGAATTGTCTGTGGCGCGGCGGTTGTAATGGGCTTTATAGCGTTCAAATACCGCGCTTAATTTCTGTTCGGTGGTTTCGTCTGTTTTACGCTGGCGGCGCGCAAATTCGGCGGCGGATTTGCTTTCTTTGGCATTGGCGGTGCAGGCGCGTTCGTCGTCAATTAAAATGCGGATAACTTCGCGCTTGGCCGCCGCGCCGAACAAAGCTTCGGTTTCATCGGCCAGGTTGGCGTTGCGTGCGCGGCGTGCGGACAGCAGGCCGTCTAACCGGGCGGACGCTTCCGCGCCCAGGTGAGGGTTGCGTATGGGCGGGCGCAAATCTTCCAGCGTAATTTGCAGAAAGGACGGCTCGTGCGCCGGGGTTGCCTGCGGGGCGGGCAGGTGTTCCGGCGGCGGAAACGGAGGCCTTTCCTGGCGGCGCGGAGACGGGGTGCGTTTGGGGCGGATGTCAGAAAGCTGGTGCATCAGGCGGCGTATTTGGCGGGAGAGCTGGTCGGTTACCGAAGGGCCGGGCGGCTCGCGCCGGGGCGGCCGGGCTGTAGCCTGCGGATCTGCATAGGCGGCGGCATATTGGCGCGCAGGCGTCTCCACCAGCGTGAGCAGGGTGCGCAGGGTTTTGGCAAAAAAATGCAGGGATACGGCGATGAAAATTAACAGCAGAATAAATTTAAAGCGGCCCATACGCTGGCTCCCGGACAGAGAAAAATTGGTGCCGGCAATTTGCCGGTGCGGACGAAACGGCTATTTCCGGATTTTTTTGATACTGCCGGCGTTTTGTTTCATCAGCTGGTTGAGTTGCTGTTCCTGCTGTGCCAGCAGCTGCTGCTGGGCGGCGAAATAAGCGGCGAAGCTGGCGCTGTTGGCCGCGGTCTGTTTTAACTGGCGTTCGGTGCCGGCGGTCAGTACAAGCGCCTGCGTTTTGACGTTGTCGCCAAAGGTGACGGCAATGTCGCTCAGTATATTTTGGTTGGAAATCTGCACCGCTTCCAGCGCGCGTTTCATGCGCACGCGGTCGGCGTGCGGGGCGCGGCCCGGCAGGGCGTCGGTGTCCAGGGTTACTTCCATAATCTGCGGCTGGGGCGCAGGCTGGGTGCGCTGCGGCTGGTGAACGTTCTGCCCGCCGGTGCGAACCTGCGGCGCGGCCAGTTTCTGACGCGCGGCCTGGGGCAGACTGTCCATCTTTTTAGACATCAGTTTTACCATCACGTTCATATACTGTTTCATCCAGAACGTGCGGATTTGCTGGTCCTGTTCTTTGGTGGTGCAGCCGGCCAGCATTACAGCCGCCGCCAGCGGAAGTAAAATATATTTTTTCATAAACCCTCTGTTTCAAAAATATAACAAATTTAAACCAGTCCGTACAATGCTTTTGTATTGCGTACGGTTATTTCCGCCAGCTGCTCTAGAGGGATGTCCAAATAATCGGCCGCAAATTCGGCGATGAGCGGAATGTTGGAAGGGTCGTTGCGCAGGCCGCGTCTGCCCTGCGGGGAAAGATACGGGCAGTCCGTTTCCAGGATGATTTTATCCGAGCCCGCTTTTTTGACGGCTTCGCGGATGTATTCATTCTTCTTATAGGTAAAACAGCCGTTGATGCCCAAAAGAAGCCCCATGTCCAGCGCGCGTTTGGCTTCTTCGTAACGGGCGCAGAAGCAGTGCAGTACGCCCGGATGGCCGGCGGCGGCAGACGGTTTCCATTCGTGTTTTAACGCGTGGAAAGTATCGTCGTAAGCGGCGTAATCTTCGCCTGCGCGGCGCACATGCAGGACGATGGGCTTTTGCACTTGGTTCGCCAGCGCCAGCATTTGGGAAAACACTTCCTGCTGGCGTTCTTTGGCGGTAAATTCAAAACAGGTATAATCCAGACCGATTTCGCCCACCGCCAGGTTGCGTTTGTCCGGCAGGAGGGCGGCGAGTTCTTTTAAATTAGCCGGGTTTAATTTAGAAGCGTATTCCGGGTGAACGCCCAGCACGGCGCCGATTAAAGAGGGGTGCCGGGCCGCCAGCTCCAGCGCGGGGGTCCATTCTTCGGGCGCACAGCCGATTTCCACGCTGAGCGCAATGCCCACTTCGGGCAGTTTTTGGGTGATGAGTTCTTCGCGGTCCGGGTCAAAGGCCGGGTCGTTTAAATGGGCGTGAGAGTCTATAAATTGCATATGTATTATTGTATCTTTTTACCAGGCTTTCCCGCCATAGGGGCCTTCCAGGCCGGGGTTCTCTATGCGCGCCTGTTTGATTAACCGGGCCACACGGTTCAGGCAATGTCCCTGCGCAATTACCACAGCGTTGCTTCCAGGCCGGGGTTCTCTATGCGCGCCTGTTTGATTAGCCGGGCCACACGGTTCAGGCCGTGTCCCTGCGCAATTACTACAGCGTCGTTTCCGGGCCACAGTTCTTTATACGCGCCGGTTTGACTGGCGCAGCCGCCCTGTTTGCGCCGTTTCCCCGTTTGCCGCACCTTGCGGGAGGCGCGCGCAACTAATCTAAAAAAACGGTTGTGCCCCGGCCCATCCCTTTCTATACTACAAGGAGATATAATTGTTCTTTGAATAGAAAGGCGGTCCGGTGAAAGGTTCAAAACTAGCAGTCTAAAATTGGGGTTGACAAAAATAAAATAATTGCATATAATTTTAGCAGAGGGGATAAAAGAGTGCTAAAATAAAAAGCATTTTCCCGAAGAGATTTTTAGGAAAAAGGTATGAGAATTCTAAAACCGGAAATCGCCAAAGCCCGTAAAGAAAAAATCCTGCGGTGGGTGGTCCAGCAGTTTGTGGAAACCCGCCGTCCGGTCGGTTCGCAGATGATTGCCGAAGGCGCCTTGCAGGATGTTTCCAGCGCCACGATTCGCAACATTATGAAAGAACTGGAGGAGGAGGGCTATCTCTACCAGCCGCACACGTCCGGCGGCCGCATCCCGACCGATAAAGCCTACCGCTATTATGTGGACTACCTGGCCAGCGTGCAGAAGATGGCCGCCCAGGAACGCCAGCGCATTGAAGAACAATACGACGAGCGCGTAAGCGAAGTGGACAATATGCTGGTGCAGACTTCGCGTCTGCTGGCGATGCTTTCGGGCGTGGCGGGGTTTGTGTATACGGCGCACGTGGAAGACCAGCGCGTACAGCGGCTTGATTTTATTCCGCTGGCTCCGGGGATGATTTTGGCGGTGCTGGTTACGCAGTCCGGCGCGGTGCGGCACTGGCCCGTACGCACGGGTTACGTCATTGAGCCTGCCCGCCTGCGGGTGCTCAGCCGGTTTATCAACCAGGAAATTGCCGGTATGACGCTGGCCGAAGCGCGCCAGGTGCTGTGGCATCACATCCATTCCGGCCACCGCGAAATTGCGGATATGGCGGACTTGGCCACCCAGGTGCTTAAAGACATTGAACGCCCGCAGACGGGCGCCGATGAATTATACGTGGAAGGCATCGGCCGCCTGCTGGAAAATACGACCGAAGCCGATTACGAAGATTTGAAACAAATGATGCGCGTAGTGGAAGAGCGCGAACGGTTTTCCTCGTTATTAAACGAGAAAATGACGGATATGGAGAAATCCAACCAGAAATTAAACGTGAGCATCGGCAGTGAAAACGCGCTGCAGGAACTAAAAAACCTCAGCATCGTTTCTACGGCGTGCCGCGTGGGGGACAAAACGGTGGGCATGCTGGGCATTATCGGCCCGAAGCATATGGAATATACAAGAGTAATGTCTTTGGTAAATTTTATCGGGGACCTCTTGGAAGCGTCCATGAAAAACTGGACGGCGCTGCCCGCCGGGGAAGAAAACGATTATGAGTAAGAAACATCAGCATAAACACGGCGCGCCCGAGGCCGCCGGGCAAGAACTGGATGAACGGGAGTTGCCGGAAGTCTACGAACCGGAAATTGAAGTAAAACCGGAAGACGAACCCGCCGCCGAAAAGAAGCCCGACTATTACGAACAGTTGGTGCGTCTGAGCGCGGATTTTGACAATTACCGTAAACGCACCGAGCGTGAAAAAGCGGCTTTCCTGGCGTACGGAAAAAAAGAATTCGCCGAGAAACTGCTTCCCGCTTACGAGGTGCTCCTGCGCCAGCGCGCGGAACTGGCCAAAGACCAGGACGCCGGGGAGTGCAGCGCTTCGCTCAAGGCCGTCAAAGACGGGCTGAATATGGTGTTTGCGGAGCTGGAAAAAGCTTTTAAGGCCGAGGGAATTGAGCATATGGACGTGCTGGATAAACCCTACGACCCGGCCGCCCAGGAAGTGGTGGCGATGATTCCGTCTTCGGAAGACCAGGACGGGCTCGTGCTTCAGGAAGTGCAGATGGGATTTACCATGGACGGCAAAGTGCTGCGCCCCGCGCGCGTGATTGTCGGCCAGCATGCGGAAGGGTAATGCTTTCCGCCGGTGGGGTAAAAATTTGATTTAAAAGGAGAAACAACAGTATGGCAAAAATTATTGGTATTGATTTGGGTACCTCCAACACCGCCGCCGCGGTGATGGAAGGCGGCAGAGGAACGATTATTCCGTCTGCCGAAGGCAGTTCTATCGGCGGCAAGGCGTTTCCGTCTTATGTCGCTTTTACCAAAGACGGCCAGCGCTTGGTGGGTGAACCGGCCCGCCGCCAGGCCATCGCCAACCCGGAAGGAACCGTAACCGCGTTCAAGCGCAAAATGGGGGAAAATTACAAATATAACTTGCGCGGACAGGAATTTACGCCTCAGCAGCTTTCGGCTTTCGTCTTGCAGAAAGTGAAAAAAGACGCCGAAGCCTTCCTGGGCGAACCGGTGGAAAAAGCCGTTATCACGGTACCCGCTTATTTTAACGACAACCAGCGTCAGGCCACGAAAGACGCGGGCCGCATCGCGGGGCTGGAAGTGGTGCGCCTGGTCAACGAACCGACCGCGGCCGCTTTGGCCTTCGGCATTGACAAAGCCGGCAAAGAACAGAAAGTAATGGTGTTTGACTTGGGCGGCGGTACGCTGGATGTTACCATTATGGAAATGGGCAAAGAAGGCACCTTTGACGTGCTTTCCACCTCCGGCGATACGCAGCTGGGCGGTACGGATATGGATAATGCCATCATCCAGTGGATGGTGGACGAATTCCGCAAACAGACGGGGATTGACCTCTCCAAAGACAAACAGGCCCAGCAGCGCCTAAAAGACGCGGCGGAAAAGGCGAAAATTGAACTTTCCACCACCATGGAAACCGACATCAACCTGCCGTTCATTTCCGCGGGTGCCGACGGCCCGAAACACTTGGAGCTTAAATTGTCCCGCGCCAAACTGGAAAGCTTGGTGGACGATATCGTCAAACGCTGCGGCAAATCCGTGGAGCAGGCCCTGTCCGACGCTTCGCTGACCGCGTCGCAGATTGACCGCATCATCTTGGTCGGCGGCCCGACCCGTATGCCCATTGTGCAGAAATACGTGGAAGACCTGGTGGGCAAAAAAATTGAACGCGGCATTGACCCGATGGAATGCGTCGCGATCGGCGCCTCCGTGCAGGCCGGTATTTTGACCGGCGACGTAAAAGACGTTCTGCTCCTGGACGTTACCCCGCTTTCCCTGGGTCTGGAAACCCTGGGCGGCGTGTGCACGCGCCTGATTGAACGCAACACCACCATCCCGGTGCGCAAGACGCAGGTGTTCTCTACGGCTTCGGACAACCAGCCGGCCGTTACCATCAACGTCCTGCAGGGCGAACGCCCCATGGCCAAAGACAACGTGCCGCTGGGCAAGTTTGACCTGGACGGTATTCCGCCCGCTCCGCGCGGCGTGCCGCAGATTGAAGTTACCTTTGACATTGACGCCAACGGTATTTTAAACGTGTCCGCGAAAGACTTGGGTACGAACAAAGAGCAGCACATCACCATCAGCTCGCCCAATAAACTCAGCGATACGGAAGTGGAAAAATTCGTCAAAGACGCGGAGAAATTCGCCGACGAAGACAAAAAACACAAAGAACTGATTGAAGCCAAAAACCAGGGCGACAGCGTGCTCTACCAGACTGAAAAGTCCTTGAAAGAGTACGGCGATAAAGTCTCCCAGGACGACCGCCTGGCCATTGACCGCGCTTTGGGCGACCTCAAAGAAGCCCTCAAAGGCGACGATGCGGCCAAAATCAAATCCGCTACCGACGCGGCCCTGCAGGCCGGCCAGAAATTGGGCGAAGCGATGTATAAAGACGCCCAGGCCAAACAGCAGGCCCAAGGCGGTGCGCAGCAGGCGGCCGGAGCCCAGCCGGGCCCCGACGCGAATGCGAACGCCCAAGCCGCAAACGGCGGCAAAGACGACGTAGTGGAAGCGGAAGTCGTGGACAAATAAGCATTATCAGGTGGGTAAATCGACTAAAGAGGGGAACCGTACGGTTCCCCTCTTTTGAGTTTATTAGGCGCATTCGCAATATTCCGGGCTTCAACCCGGGGAGTTTCCCTAATTTTATTTACTTTTTTCATCGGAAAAAAGTAACAAAAAACCCGCATTTTATTTTTAGGTATATTTTTACTTTTAAGTATTTAAAAGTTACAATATCCATATGTCCCAATACTTTGCCGATATCAAAGAAACCGAATTTTTCCTTATGGACGCCGAGGCGCACCACGCGTCCGCCGTCGCGCGCCATCAGGAAGGGGACGAAATTTTGGTATTTGACGGCACCGGCCGCCAGTATACGGCGCGGATTGACCGGATTCAAAAAAAGTTCGTGCGCGGCACTTTGTTAAAACCCCGCGCGGTGCGCCGGCCTGCGCTGGAGCTGGAACTGTGCTTTGCACCCAATTCCCGCACCGGGCTGGAGGACGTGTTGGATAAATGCACCCAGCTGGGCGTGGCGGCGTTCCGCCCCGTGCTGACCGAACGCAGCGAATACGACGTGCTGAAAAAATGGGACGGCAAGAACGACCGCTGGCGGCAGATTATGATTTCCGCCTGCAAACAGTGCGATACCCCCTTTATTCCCGCCATCCTGCCGCCCGTTAAGTTCCCGCAGGCGCTGGCGCAGGAAATCCCTTCGCTGATTGCTTACGAAGCGGAGGAGACGCATACGCTTTCCTGGGGGCTGGAAAAATTAGGCGGTCCCAAACGCCTGCGCGTATTTGTGGGGCCCGCCGGGGGCTGGACGGATGAAGAAATCGTCATCGCCGCCCAATACAACGTGCTGCCCGTTACGCTGGGCGTAAACATTCTGCGCGCGGAAACGGCCTGTATCGCCGTGGCCGCCAAACTCTTATAATGACAACCTTTTTTATCACANNCATTCGGCTGCCGCGTCAACCAGGTGGAAAGCCAGGCTATTCTGGAACAGTTTTTGCGTTCCGGGGCCGTCCCTGCGGAACATTTTGAAACCGCCGACATCTGCGTGCTCAACACCTGCACCGTTACCCATCAGGCCGATAAAGACGTGGAAAAACAAATCCGTCAGATTTTACGCCGCAACCCCCGCGCCCGCCTGGTGCTGACGGGGTGCTACGCCGCCGCCCATGCGTCCGCCATCCGCGCCGCTTTCCCGCAGGCCGAAATCGTGGGCAAATACGAATTGGGCAAAGCTTTGTTTAATACCGAAGACGTGTGCTGGACAGTGTCCGGCCACGAAGGGCACAGCCGGGCGTTTATCAAAATACAGGACGGGTGTGACTGCTTCTGCTCCTATTGCATTGTGCCGTACGCGCGGCCGGACAAACGCTCCAAGCCTCTCGCGGACGTACTGCAGGAAATCAAAACGCTGGAAGGCAAGGGCTTTGCCGAAATAGTCCTTACCGGCATTAATATCGGCAATTACCGCTGCCCGCAGACGGTGGCGGATCTGGCCGCTTTGTGCGAAAACATCGCCGCCCTGCCGGGGCGGTTCCGCATACGGTTTTCCTCTATAGAGCTTCAAACGGTTACGGACGGCGTGGTGCGCCTGATGAGCGCGCGGCCGGACCGTTTCTGCAACTATTTCCACCTGCCTTTGCAGGCCGGGTGCGATAAAGTTTTAAAAGATATGAACCGCCATTACGATACCGCCGCCTACCGTGCGCGCGTGGCGGATTTGCGCCAACACGTGCCCCAAATCGGCATTTTTGCGGACGTAATCGCCGGGTATCCCACCGAAACGGAAGCGGATTTTGAAGCGACCGTCGCCTTTATCCGCGAGGTAAACCTCGCGGGCCTGCACGTGTTTAGCTATTCGCCGCGGCCGGGCACCCCCGCCGCCGCCCTTAAACAGCTGCCGTCCGGGGAAATCAAACGCCGCTCCGAAACGCTGCGCGCGCTGGATAAAGAACTGCGCGCCGCCTTCGCCGCGTCTTTGGCGGGGACGGAGCAGGAAGTGTTTGTGGAAGAGCATAAAAACGGCCTCCCGCACGGGATTACCTCCAATTTCCAGCCGGTCGTGTTGGAAAACGCGGCCCAGGCGCACGGGCTGGTACGCGCCCGAATCACCCGGGCCGAAGGCCCCCTGTGTTTCGGCCGCGTATTGCAGGAATAGTTCCTTTTGCCTGCGGATAGGACCTTTTTCGCCCGTTCGGCGCGCCCCAAAATGCTAAAATAGAGGTAATGCCCCGCCTATGGCAGGAAGTGCCAACACTCCGGCTTTGCAGATTTGGCGGTTTATTGGTATAATATTTATATAATTTGTTCCTGATTTTTCATTAACAAGTTAGATTCTTTTTAGGCAAGAGTTAAACAAAATGGTAGCCAAAAAAAATCTGTGTGTTCTTATCCTGGCCGCCGGCAAAGGCACCCGGATGAAGTCCCCCCTTCCCAAACCGCTGCATATCGTTTGCGGAATTCCCATACTTGCACATATTTTAAAGGCGGCCCAAGACCTGGGTCCCGCCGCCATCGGCATTGTGGTCGGTCACGAGGCGGACACGGTGGTAAACACCGTACAGGCGGGCCTGCACGACTGGGGCATTACCGCGCCCGTGGTGTTTGTGCGCCAAACCGATTTGTCCGGCTCCGCTTCCGCGGTAAAAGCCGCCCTGCCGCTCTTGCAAAAATTTGAAACCGTCCTGGTGTTAAACGGCGATACGCCGCTTCTAAAGTCCCAAACGCTGGCCGAAATGGCCAATGTGTTTGAAGGCAGCGAAGCCGGCGCGCTGGTACTGGGCGTAACGGTGCCGGATCCGGCCGGCTACGGCCGCATTATCCGCGCGGCGGACGGCGCGTTTGAAAACATTGTAGAAGACGCCGACGCCGACGAAGACACCAAAAAAATTGCTGAAATCAACAGCGGCATGTATGTTTTTAGCTCCAAATCTCTGCAAACGGCGCTTACGCAGCTGGTGCCGCAGGGCCCCAAGCACGAATTTTACCTGACCGATACGCTGGCCCTCATCAAGCAGATGAACCAGCCGGTGCTGGTGTTTGCCGGCCGGGATTACGAACAGGCCCTGGGCATTAACAGCAAAGCGCAGCTGGCCGAGGCCGAGCAAATCATGCGCGACCGCGTGGCCAACGCCCTGATGGATGAAGGCGTTACCCTCGTCCGCCCCAAAGAAGTGTTTATTGATCCGGGCGTTAAAATCGGCGCGGATACGGTTATCTGCCCCGGCTGTTACATCAGCGGCAAAACGGTGATCGGCAAGAACTGCTATATTGAAGGCAACTGCTATATCAAAGATTCCGTCATCGGGGACCATGTGGCCCTTAAAATGGGGACGTATATTGAAGAGTCCGAAGTGGCCAACGAGTGCCAGCTGGGGCCCTATGCGCACCTGCGTCCGAAATCCGTCTTGAAAAAAGGCGCAAAAGTGGGTAATTTTTCGGAAATTAAAAAGTCCGTCATCGGGGAAGGCTCCAAAGTCAACCACCTCAGCTACATCGGCGACACGCAAATGGGCGCCGGGGTGAACGTGGGCGCGGGAACCATCACCTGCAATTACGACGGCAAAAACAAGCATCAGACGGTTATTGAGGACCATGTTTTCGTAGGGTCCAACGTAAATTTTGTGGCGCCGGTAACGGTGCACGAATATGCAAAAATCGGCGCGGGGTCTACCATCACCAAAGAGGTTCCGGCGGAATCCCTGGGTATTGCCCGTTCGCGTCAGGTCGTTCTGGAAAAAAAAGGTGTAAAGAAAAATGACTAAAAGCGTAAACGGCGATTTAAGGATTTTCTCCGGCAATGCCAACATTGCCCTGGCGCAGAAGATTTGCAATCACCTGAATATGGATATGGGCAAGCTGCGCGTGGAACGGTTTGCCGACGGCGAAATAGACGTGCAGATTTTGGAGAGCGTGCGCGCGCACGACTGCTATTTAATTCAGCCCACCTGCCCGCCCGTCAACGAAAGCCTGATGGAACTGCTGATTATGATTGACGCGTTCAAACGCGCGAGCGCCGGCAAAATCACCGCAGTAATCCCCTACTTCGGCTATGCCCGCGCGGACCGCAAGGCCTCTCCCCGCGTGCCGATTACGGCCAAGCTGGCGAGCAACTTAATTACCAAAGCCGGAGCGGACCGTATTATGACGGTGGACCTGCACGCCGGCCAAATCCAGGGGTTTTTTGACATCCCGGTGGACCATCTGCGCGCGCGCAAGGTGTTTCTGGATTATTTTAAAGATTTTGACAGAAAAGATTTGGTGGTCATTTCCCCGGACGTGGGCGGCGTGGAACGCGCCCGCAAGTTCGCGGCCCGCATGGACGCGGGGCTGGTTATTATTGATAAACGCCGCCCCAAAGCCAATGAAGCGGTAGTCTACAACGTCATTGGCGACGTGAAGGACAAAGTGGCTATTATTTTTGATGATATCGTGGACACGGCCGGCACCCTTACCACCGTGGCCCAGAAAATCAAAGAGCGGGGCGCGCGCGAAATCTATGCGGTTTGCACGCACGGTTTGCTGTCCCGCAACGCGATGGATAAAATCAACAAGTCCGACATTAAGAAGCTGATCATTTCCGATTCGCTTCCCATCCGCGACTTGGGGCCGAAAGTGGACGTGCTGTCCGTCTCGTACTTGCTGGCGGACGCGATTAAACGCAACCACGACGGCCGCTCCATCAGCGATATGTTCAATTAACAAAAACTAAATTTCAAAATTTTCGTTAGAAAATTTGGAGGATAAAATGGAAAAAGTAACTATCTCTGCCGCCGCCCGCGAAGGGATCGGCGTCAAAGGGGCTCTCTCTAAAATCAGAGCCGAAAAGAACGTCCCGGCCGTTATCTACGGCGGACACAAAGAACCCGTTAGCGTTACCGTAAGCGTAAAAGATTTGGAAAAAATCGTGAAAGCCGGTAAAAACACGCTGGTGGAAGTAACCTTGGACGGCGCGAAAGAACTCGTGCTGGTTAAAGAAATCCAGTATCACGTAGTAACCGACAACCCGATTCACGCCGACTTTCAGCGTGTGAGCATGAAGGACAAAATGGACGTGGTCGTCCCGCTTAAACTGGAAGGTACGCCTGCCGATGTGGTCAACTACGGCGCCATTGTGGAACACATTTTGCGTGAGCTGGAAGTGCGCGCGCTCGTGAGCGCGATTCCGCACGAAATCGTGGTGGACATCACCCCGATGACCATCAACAAAGGTATCCTCGCCGGCGACGTTAAACTGCCCGAAGGCGTTGAACTCGTTACCGACCCGGAAGCCCCGGTCGTCCACTTGGCCGTACTGAAAGAAGAAGAAACCGCCGCCCCGGCCGCCGATGCCGCCGCCGCGCCGGAAAGCTCTTCCACCAAAGGCAAAAAGGACGAAGAAGGCAACCTCACCAAGGACGCCGCGAAGAAATAGCTTATGCAATACCTCCTGGCGGGTCTTGGCAATCCCGGTTCCCAATACGAGCGCACGCGGCACAACGCCGGATTTATGGCGCTGGACGCCGCAGGGCGCAAGTGGGGGGCCGATTGGAAAGCCTGGCAGAACCTGGGAGCGTATGCCAAAGTATCCGTGGCAGGGCACGATGTTTTTCTCATCAAACCCGCTACTTATATGAACGAATCGGGTCGGGCTGTATCCAGCCTGGCCCGGTTCTATAAAATCCCGCCGCAAAACTGCCTGGTGTGTTTTGACGACGTATCCCTGGAAGTGGGCAAACTGCGCATCCGCAAAAACGGTTCCGCCGGCGGCCAGAAGGGGATGAAAAGCGTCATTGAACAGCTGGGCACGCAAGATATTCCCCGCCTGCGCGTAGGCGTAGGCCCGAAACCCGAAAAATTTGATTTGGCCAATTTTGTGCTTTCCAATTTCCCCAAGTCGGAACTGCCCGCGCTGGAAGGCGCGCTGGACCGCGCGGTGGAAGCCCTGGAGGTGTATTTTACGCAGGGCATTGAGAAAGCGATGAACCAATTTAACTGACGTGAACTTTTAATGGATATAAAACAGGCGGAGCCAATGTGCTTCGCTTTTTTATTGTACTTTTTCTTGCAAAAGAAAAAGGGGCCTTGCCGGCCGTGCAGACTTTACGGTACTTGGCAACATAGCTTAAACGGTGTGGCTCCACTAGTCGGATGAAACCGTCAGGGAAAGGGAGGGGCGGCTCGGTCTTACCAGACGGGTGCATACCCCCTTTGTTGTTCCCATCTAACTAATAGCACCGTTTATTGCTTTAGCCCTGGCCAGGCCAGATTGCCTG
>DCTQ01000027.1 GCA_002329395.1 Candidatus Avelusimicrobium alvi
AAGAAGTGTATCTGGTATGCGGTAATCCGCAGGAATCGGTGTGTAATCCTCCGAGCGGTGAGGCGACGAGCCAGTCCTGCCCCAGCGGCTACACGGGGACGCAGACGCGCACCTGGAACTATTCCACCTGTTCCTGGAACGCCTGGCAGGGCACCTGTACAAAAATAAATAACTGTTCGGATACTTCTTATAAAGCTGCGAATAAAAGCGAGTGCTGCCCGTCTATGCCCAACACAGATACGGTTTGCTATAAATGGCATTGGGAATTTGTGGAAAGTTATGACGATTATTGGTTTCCTACTGAGGGCAGTCACGGACGGACCTGTGAGCCTCCTTCTTATCTATCCACCGATCCCTGTGAGGACTCCTCCTGCAGGACTGCGGGAGATATATGTGAGCGGCTGGGAAACTATGGCTTTTGGAATGTGGGCGATACGGACTGTGTTGGTTCCGTGGATAAATTTGAATGCAGAAAGGTTAAAAACGGCTGGTAAACAGTATGTATTTTACACCCCGAGGCTCTTACCGCCCCGGGGTGTTTTTCTTTTCCCGGCGGCGTATGTCCAAATTTAGTAAAATATAACTATAGTATGATAGACATCAAAGACCTTTCCTTCCATTTTGGCCTTCGCACCCTGTTTGAAGACGCTTCCGTAATGATTCAAGACGGGCAGAAAGTCGGCCTGGTCGGGCCCAACGGCTGCGGCAAGAGTACGCTTTTTAAGCTGATTGAAGGAAAGTTCTCGCCGGACGGCGGCAAAATTGACGTTTCGCGCGGCACAAAGATTGCTTCCGTGGCGCAGGAAATCGCCGATCCGTCCCGGCCGCTGTTGGAATATGTGCTGGCGGCGGACAAAGAGCTTTCTTCCCTGCAAAAAGAACTGGAAAACCCGAATATTTCCGGCGAACGGATGGCCGAAGTGTTTGACAAGCTGGAATTTCTGGGCGCGCACAGCGCCGAAGCCCGCGCCAGCGCCATTTTAAGCGGCTTGGGTTTTGTAAACGAAGATTTCAAACGTCCGTTAAAAGAGTTTTCGGGCGGCTGGCAGGTGCGCGCCAATGTGGCGGCGTGTCTGTATGCGCCGTCCAACTGCCTGCTCTTGGACGAGCCCACCAACCACCTGGACCTTGAAACCGCCATGTGGCTGGAAAACTATTTGGTGCGCTTGGACAAAACCGTTTTCATCATCAGCCACGACCGTCATATTTTAAACCGTCTGTGCGATAAAATCATCCACGTGGAAGACGCGCAGTTAAAACTCTATAACGGCAATTACGATACGTACGAGCGCACCCGCGCCGCCGCCATTGAAGGCGCGCGCCTGGCCGCCGCCAAGCACGAGCGCGTGGTGGAGCATTTGCAGTCGTTCGTGGACCGTTTCCGCTATAAAGCCACCAAAGCCAAGCAGGCCCAAAGCCGCATTAAGATGATTGAAAAACTGGGCGACGCTCCTGCCATTCCCAAAGATCCGGAAGCGCACTTTTTGTTTCCGTCGCCGGAGCGGCTGCAAAACTCGCTGGTTACGATTGAAGACGGCGTGGCCGGATACGATGACAAGCCCGTGCTTGAGCGTTTAAATCTGCGCATAGAGCCGGACGACCGCATCGCGCTGCTGGGCGCGAACGGAAACGGCAAATCCACGCTGGCCAAAATTCTGTCGCACCGCCTGCTTTTGATGGGGGGGAAAATGACGATGGCCAAAAAAATGAAAATCGCCTATTTCTCCCAGCACCAGACGGAAGAATTGGACGTGGAAAAAACGCCGTACGAACAGCTCTCCGCCGTTATGCCGCTGGCTACGGAAACGCAAATCCGCGCACAGCTGGGGGCGTTTGGGCTCAATAAAGCCAAGTCGGACACGGAAATCGGCAAGCTCTCGGGCGGCGAAAAATCCCGCCTGCTGCTGGCGCTTATCACCAAGGATGCGCCGCACCTTTTGATTTTGGACGAACCGACCAACCACCTGGACATCCAATCCCGCCAGGCGCTGTTGGAGGCGCTGAACAATTACGAAGGCGCCGTCGTGCTGATTACGCATGATTTGCACGTGATTGAATACACCTGCGATACGCTGTGGATTGTGCGTCGCGGCACCTGCCAGACCTTTACCGGAGACCTGGAAGACTACAAAGCCCAGCTGCTTAAAAACAATGACCGCAACGACCTCGCCAGCGACAAGATGACTTCCAAAGAATCCCAGCGCAAAGCGTCGGCCGAGCGGCGTGCGCGCATGGCCCCGCTGAAGAAGGAAATCCGCGCGCTGGACGAAAAAATTGACAGAATCACCGCCCGTAAAAAAATACTGGAAGACCAACTGGTGTCTCAATACTCGGCGGACGGCAGCATTGAACTGGCCCTTTTAAACGACGAACTGAAAAACGCCGAAGAAGACTGGATCCGCCTAAACGAAGAATACGAACAGGCCGCCGCCCAATAACCATACAAGGAATTTTATGAAAGATTTTTCCGCTTTACCCGAATTTTTACAGGCCGCGCTCGCGCGGCTTAACATTACCGAACCCACTCCCATCCAGGCCGGGGCCGTACCGCCCGCCCTGGAAGGAAAAGATGTGCTGGGCACCGCGCAGACCGGTACGGGCAAAACATTTGCGTTTTTACTGCCGCTGGCCGCGCGCCTGGCCGAACGGCCGGAAGAGAACGCGCTTATTTTGTCTCCCACGCGCGAACTGGCGCAGCAGACCTATGCCGAACTTAAAAAACTTTCGGACCCCGGGCACCCGCTTAAAGCCGCGCTGGTCATCGGCGGGGACAATTTGCATAAGCAGTATGCGGATTTGCGCGGCAAGCCGCGCGTGGTGATTGCCACGCCCGGCCGGCTGATTGACCATATCGGCCGCAAAACCGTGAATTTAAAACAAACCCGTTATCTGGTGTTGGACGAAACGGACCGGATGCTGGATATGGGTTTTATAGCCGATATCCGCCGTATTGCGGATGNNCTGCTTTTTTCGGCCACGCTTCCCAGGGAAATCGTGTCGCTGGCGAATGAATTTTTGCATAACCCCGTGCGCGTGCAAATCGGCTCCGTGGTGTCTCCCGCCGATTTGGTGGTGCAGGAAATCGTGCACGTAGGCGTGCGGGAAAAACTGCCCCAGCTCTTGCACGAACTGGAAACCCGCCGGGGCTCGGTGCTGATTTTTACGCGCACCAAACACGGCGCGGACCGCCTGGCCAAGCAGTTAAAACTCTACGGGCAGAAAGCCAACGCCCTGCACGGCGATCTGCGCCAGAACCGCCGCCGGCAGGTGCTGGAATTTTTCCGCAACGAAACGGTGCGCATCCTGGTGGCGACGGACGTGGCCGCCCGCGGCATTGACGTGCCGCATATCGCCCACGTGATTAATTACGATTTGCCCCAGTGCCCCGAAGATTATATCCACCGCATTGGCCGTACGGGCCGCGCGGGGGCGGTGGGGTCTGCCCTGTCGCTGATTTCCGACGACGGACAGAAGTGGAAAGATATTTGCAAAGTAACCAAATTTGCCATTCCCGTTAAAACGGTGCAAAAAAATATCGCGCCGCTCCCGGCTCCGAAATTCGTGGCGCAGGAAGAGGGAGACGCGCATTCCAAAAACCGCCGCAAAGCCGCTTCCAACCGTTCCGCGCGCCCTTCTAAAGCCACGCAGACGGCCAAACGCCTGCTGGCGGAGGGAGAAGTGCACTTGCCGCAGGATGAACGCGTCGCCCGGGCGGAAAAACAATTGGAAGAAGCGGCCCGGGCCGTGCGCGGCCTAAAACCGGCTGATAAAAACGCTCCGGCGCGCAGGGAAACGCCCGCGCGGGCGGTACAGCCGAAGCCCGCTTCCAAACAAGGGGGGAAAGTTTTGGTAAAAGAGGGAGTCCGTTCTTCTAAAGCGCAGGCCGCCGGCCGTCGCCGCACTTTTCATAAAGCGGCGGAGGCACAGCGCGTGCTGGAAGCGCAGGAATCCAATCCGTTCCGCACCGTCAAAGTGGGCGCGAGCAAAAAAAAGCTGGCCCGGCGCCGCAAGAACGCCGCCAGCCGGGCGGACGGAAAGTCCGTTTCCGGGCCGAAAGCCGCTTCGGCCAAGCCGGGGCTGGCGTCGCGGTTTTTCTCCAAGTTTTTTAAGCGCAAACGCCGCTGACATTTACCCAACAAAAAACCCGTCGGATGACGGGTTTTTTTACGCTGCAGCGGATAGGTTAGTTACATATTTTGTCGCTGATAATATAAGAATCTCCCGTTTTGGAGGCGGTCCCGTCAGAACAGGTCTGCGCCAGCGATTCGCAGACGTGCTTCCATTTGGAAGAGCCGGAGTTGCATACCAACAAATCCTTGTATGTCGTCCCGCCGATGTCCCTTTTATAGGACATTACCAAACAATATGTATCGGAATAGGTGGAGGCTCCTGTACCGCTGATGCGGCAGGCGGAAATGCGGTCCGTGTAAAATAAATATTTGAATTTGCCTATGTTAAAGGTAGAGGCGTCGGGGGTGTCCGCGTCAAAGAAAGATACGTCCAGCCCGTTTAATTTAAGGGGCGCTTCGGAATTGGCGGAGCGGTAGCGTTTGGCGGAATCAAAAAGTGTTTTGAGGTTAACCAAAGCCTCCATTGCTTCGGCACGGTGCACGGAGCGGCGGTACTGCGGCAAAGCCACCGACGTTAAAACGGCGATAATCAGCACGACGGCCAAGAGTTCAACAAGCGTAAAACCGGATTGATATCTGTTCATAGGGTTCTCCTTTAATCGTTAGTATATCGGTTTTTAAGTGTTTTTTCAATATCAACCCCCCTTGCAAGCGGGTGAAAAAAGGCTATAATAAGGTATATCATTCCAACGTTTAAGGGGTTTTATTTATGAATAGTAACGCAAAACGTATCCTTGCCAAAGGGTTCACGCTCACCGAGCTGATGGCCGTGGTGATTATCATCGCTATTTTGGCCGGGATTGGTTTCGGGTCGTATAAAAAATCCGTGGAACGCAGCCATTTCACGGAAGGGCTGGTGGCGGGCAACACGGTGCTGGAAGCCGTCAACCGGTATTATTACGACAATCCGGACTTGTCCGCCGCCGCGCGCAAGCGTCCGAAAATGGACTATCTGGACGTGGACCTTTCCAACGCCAAGGCCTGCACCGCCAGCACCGCGTCGGACTATTGCCGGCGCACGCGCTATTTTGAAGTGATTATTTACGACGGGGGCGTGCAGGTAAACCGCGTGCAGGGGAACAGCAATAAAGACTATTACTTCTATTTGTATCCGGATTTTGCGGGCCGCTATACCGACCAGTGCATCTCCCGCAACAACGCCGGGGCCGATTTGTGCAAATCCATGGGCTATACGTCTTGCTCGTCTGGAAAATGTTCCAAACCGTAGGGGCTGAAGTTTTGTCGGCGTCCGCCCGGGGCTGTAAAAGGGCGGGCGCTTTTTTATGAATACCTTAACAGAACACCCCGGGCTTCAGCCCGGGGAGTAGTTTCATGGGCGGAGAAGGGGTATAAAAAGAAAAAAACCATAAAGCCTGCGCTTTACAGTCCGCTGATAGGTCAGCCGTTTTGGACAGGCGGAAGAGTTCGTCTTCCCCTGTCCGCCGGCGAATGAATGGCCGGCTTCAAACTGCTTACTGGGGTGCTGTTTCACCCCGGGCCTGCCATTATTTTTTACCGATCATATAATGGGCGCCGCTGACGTTTTCGCCTACTTTCGTCAAGGCTTCGGCCATTTTTTCAAGTATCTTAATCATTATACTTTTCTCCTGTTAAAAACATTGGATAAGGAGAACCTTCTTATCTTTCCGTATAATTATTATACAAATTTTTCATACGGTTGTAAATTAAGGAGATATATGATAACAAATATAAAAATAATATGCAATATGTTTTTGGGGGTTTTTTAAGGGCTCCGGTGCCGGGCTTTTTATATAATATATAGTATGAAAGTACTCCATACCGATTGTTTGGTAATAGGCGGCGGAATAGCCGGGTGCGTCTACGCGCATCAAGCCGCCAAGAAAGGCCTTAAAACGATGCTCCTGTGCTGCGGGGAAATGCCCCAAGCCAACAGCGACCTCGCGCAGGGGGGGATTGTCTACGAGCCCAACCTGAATATGGATGTNNATGATCTGCTGGCCGACGTGCAGATGGCCACCGCCGGAATGTGCAACGCGCGCGCCGTGCGGGAAATTTCCGCCGCGGGCTGCCGGGCCGTGGAAGAAGTGTTTTTGAAAGATTTATCCGTTAATTTTGACCGCGACGAAGCCCACCGCCTGCGCTTTACGCGCGAAGGCGCCCACCGCAAAAACCGTATTATTTATTCCAAAGACACCACCGGCCACGCCATGCTGGCGGCCATTCAGTCCGCCGTGCGCGCCAACCCGCTGGTGACGGTGCGGGAGTATGCCTCGGCCATTGATTTACTGACCCTCTCCCACAGCTCGCCCGACCCGATGGACCGCTATTATCCGCTGACGGTGTTCGGCGCGTACGTGCTGGATAATAAATCCGGCGAAGTGTTTGCCGTTACCGCCAAAAAGACCATTCTCGCCACCGGGGGCGTGGGCCAGCTTTACCGCCATACCACCAACGCCGAACACGCTTACGGGCACGGCGTGGCGATGGCGTACCGCGTGGGCGCGCGCGTGATGAATATGGAATTTGTGCAGTTTCACCCCACGGTGTTTGCCAAAGGGAAAAGCTTTCTGCTTTCCGAAGCGCTTCGCGGCGAAGGCGCCGTTCTGCGCAACTGCAACGGCGAAGCTTTTATGCCCAAATACCACCCGTTAAAAGATCTCGCTCCGCGCGACGTGGTGGCCCGTGCCATTGAAGAAGAACGCTTGAAAACGGCGCACGAGTGCGTGTATCTGGACATTACGGCCAACCCGGCCGAAGAAACCAAAGAGCGTTTTCCGGCTATTTATAAAAAATGCCTGGAAGAAGGCTTTGATATGACGAAAGTGCCCGTGCCTGTGGTGCCGGCCGCGCATTATTTCTGCGGCGGCGTGTATGCCACGCCGCAGGGGCGTACGAACATTGTCAATTTAAACGCCATCGGCGAAACGGCGTGCACCGGCTATCACGGCGCGAACCGCCTGGCCAGCACTTCTTTGCTGGAAGCCGTGGCGATGGGGTATTTGTGCGCGGAGGCGGACGCACAAGAGATTGCCTCCGGCTCCTTTCATATCCCGACCCCGAAAGACTGGGTGGTGCCGGAAGAAAAGCCGGACATCAGCCTGGTGCGCCAGGATTTGGAGACGCTTCGCAGCACGATGTGGAACTATGTGGGGCTTATCCGCAGCCAGAAGCATTTGGGCCGTGCGGAGAAGATTCTGCGCCACCTGCATAACGAAATTGACGCTTTTTATAAAGGCACCGCGCTTAGCCAGGAGCTGTTGGATTTGCGCAACGGCACGCAGACGGCGCTGTTGATTACGTATGCGGCGCTGAAAAACCGGCATTCGCTGGGCTGTCATTACCTGTCGGACGAAAAGGCGTAAGCCGATGTTTTTGTACAGGCCGGGCGGAAATTTTCCGCCCGGCCTTTTTTGTCTCCGGCCCGGCCCTGCGGCTGTTGTGCCGTTTTATAGGGCCCGAACCCTGCNNCAGAAAAAGGGGCCTTGCAGGCCGTGCAGATGAAGAACCGCTCCCCAGAAAGCTTTTGCATCCCCGAATGTTTCTCTCCCAAATATCTAAAAGTGCCGTATTTTGCCAGGCCCTGGCCAGGCCAGATTGCCTG
>DCTQ01000040.1 GCA_002329395.1 Candidatus Avelusimicrobium alvi
AATTGAATGCTTCCGCAAGGATAACGTAACGCGCAGAATTAAAATGTAAGTTTTAATTCCAGCGACAATCCGCAGTTCTATGAAGCATAAAGCCCTGCACGCAAGTGCGGGGCTTTTTATGCCTCGCGGATTGTAACCAGACGTATTAAGATGTAAAGTTTAAGTATGCCGAATGAAAACCCCGAAGCGCAAGCCGAGGGGTTTTCTTATGCCTCGCGGGCCGCTTCGTGTCCAATAAAATTTCCCCATAAAAAACTTTACACGCTCCGCCGCAAGTGCTACGATTAAAAAAAGGGATATCTCCCTAAGGGGGCCGTATGGACAACAACGCTAACTATAAGATATTGAAAATCTACCTCAGCAGCACCGATAAAGTAAACTGTGTACTGCTTTATGAAATCATCGCCAAAAAAGCCAAAGAGTTCGGCCTGGAAGGCGCCACCGCCCACCGTGCGATGATGGGCTTCGGCCCCAGCACGCGCCTGCGCTCCACACGCTATTTTGAACTGGTGGAAAAATTCCCGGTAGTGATGGAAATGATTGACGAAGGCCCCAAAATAGACGCATTCGCCAAGAGCATCCGCCCCGTACTGGAAAACCAGCCCAAAGGCTGTTTAATGGTGGCGCACGGGCTGGACGTACTCTTTAAGAAAGAAGGCACAAAATCTTAAAACGCGGAGGAAAATCCGCCGCACCCAGTTAGAGCCGCCCGGCATATGCCGGGCGGCTCTTTTTAAAACAAAAAGCCCCGGGCTCCGAAGAACCCGGGGGTACCGTCCAAAGAACATTTATTTAATCATACCGCCGGCATTGCCGTTGGCGATGGATTTGCAGACGGCGGAAGCGCCCGTAGTAGCGTCCGCGGTCAGCACCGTCGTCGGTTTAGCGGTCGTGCACTGGCGGCGAATCGTGCCGTTCGCATCAATGGAAAGGCTGATGGTGTATTGCGTATCCGTATTGGTGGAAGGCGTGAAGCTAGTACCGCTCACCGTACCGCGCTGGGCCGTACCCAGGAAGGTGGTCGTAGTGGCCACCGGCACGCTGATTTGAAAGTTCTTGGTCAGCGTAGAGGTCTGGGCGGCGGTGCCCGTTACGCCGGGAAGCTGCAAATCAAGCAGCGTCAGATCGTTGGTATAGCTGCCGGTGCTCATTTTGTAAATCTGCTCGGCGTTGGACAGGTTGCCGAGTAAGGTAATGGCTTCCGTCGCGCGGGATTTTTCTACGGCTTTGGTGTACTGCGGCAGCGCCACAGCGGAGAGGATGCCGATAATCAACACGACTACCAGCAGCTCAATTAACGTAAAACCTTTATTCATATGTTATCCTCCTACAACAATTCGGCGGCATACCTGCCGCTCTATTTAATAGTTTAGTTTAGTTTCAAAAATTTTTCAAGTATTTTTTGGCCCTATACCCCAAAATGCTATAATAAGAATATGATTGACAGAATTAAACGGCTGGAAACCCTTTTCCTGGAAGAAATTAACACATTAATTACCAAAATGGCCGCCAACGGCGATTTTGGCGGATTCGTAACCATTACCGCGGTGCGCCTGTCTAAAGACCTGGCCTCCGCCAAGGTGTTTTTCTCGGTGTTCGGAAGCCCCGAGGACAAAATCAAAACGCAGAACGCCCTGTCCATTCTGCGCAAAGAAATCGGCGCGAAACTGCGCGGACGCCTGCATTTAAAACGGATTCCTTCCTTCAGCTTTGAATTTGACGACACGCCCGAAAAAGCGTCGCGCGTGGAATCCATTTTCCAGGTGATTGAAAAGGAAAAACACGATGCAGAATAGAGAAGAAAGCCTGCGCCGAATTTGGAAAGCGCTGCGCGCCGGAAACAAATTTTTCATCGCCGGGCACCTCAACCCGGACGGCGACTCGCTGGGCTGCACGCTGGCGGTGACTTCGCTTTTGGAACGCCTGGGCAAAACGGTGTACGCCTATGCGGCGCCCGCCATCGGCAATGATTTAAAATTTCTGCCGGGTCTTGAAAAAATCCACGTGGGCGTACTGCCGGAGCACCCGGATTTTGACACCGTCATCCTGCTGGAATGTTCCGACCGCCAGCGCGGGGGCGACCTGGAAAGCGTGCTCACCCGGGCCAAAAC
Organism: Candidatus Avelusimicrobium alvi; assembly: GCA_002329395.1. Taxonomy (GTDB): domain Bacteria; phylum Elusimicrobiota; class Elusimicrobia; order Elusimicrobiales; family Elusimicrobiaceae; genus Avelusimicrobium; species Avelusimicrobium alvi. The sequence continues at coordinate 2,112 of DCTQ01000040.1, forward strand.
GCTTGTAAATATAGACCATCACCTCGTCAGCGACGCATACGGAGACGTCAACCATATTGATTCCGTCGCTTCCTCCACCGCGGAAATTATTTTCCAGCTGTTTGAAGAATCCGAGGACGAGCACTGCCTCCCCACGCCCGACGAGGCCACCTGCCTCTATACCGGGCTGGTAACCGATACGGGCCGTTTTGTCCATTCCAACACCACCGCCGAGGCCCTTCGCGTGGGTTCTGCCCTGGTGGCCTTGGGGGCGGACGTGAACCAAATCAACCAGGTTATCTACTTTACCAAATCCTACATTGAGCTGAAACTCCTGGGCCGCGCGCTGGAAAAAATGGAAATGCGCTTTGACAACAAATACAGCCAAATCATTTTAACCCGGCGCGACTTTGAGGCCTTCGGCGCGACGCCCGCGCAAACCCAGGGCATCGTCAGCCAGCCCACTATGATTCCGGGCGTGGAAGTTTCCGCCCTTATCAAAGAAGAACCGGACAAAGTTTCCGTCAATCTCCGTTCCCGCGGCGGCGTGGACGTAAGCCGCATCGCCCAAACCTTCGGCGGCGGCGGGCACGCGCGCGCTTCCGGCTTTAAAGTAACCGGCAAAACGGTGGACGAAGTGGCCGACGCGCTGGCCGAAGTGGTGCACCATGTCGTTAAAAGCATCGGCTGAGCCGCAAAAAAGCGGTCTCCTGCTCTTAGACAAGCCGGCGGATTTTTCTTCGCACGACATTATCGCCGTTTCCCGGCGGGAACTGAAAACCAAAAAAATCGGACACAGCGGCACCCTGGACCCTATGGCCACCGGACTGCTTATTTTACTTGTCGGCCGCGAAGCCACCCGTCGGCAGGACGCTTTTTTAAAACTCCCCAAAACCTATTCCGCCCGGCTGAAACTGGGCGAGGAGACGGACTCGTGGGACGCTTACGGCAGCGTCATCCGGCAAGCTCCCGTCCCCCCGCTTACGCAGGAACTGCTGGAACGCGCCGCACAGAAGCTGACCGGCCGGATTACACAGCCCATTCCGTTTTTCAGCGCCAAACGCATTAACGGCAGCCATATGTACGACCTGGCGCGCAAAGGCGCGCCAATGGAACGCCGCTATAACGAGGTAACGGTCCAATGGACGCACCTGGCGTTAACCGCGCCGGATGAAGCGGCCTTTACGGTACACTGCTCCTGCGGCACCTATGTGCGCTCGCTCGGGTATCTGCTGGCGCAGGAACTGGGCACGGCGGGGCATTTAACAGCTTTAAGAAGGCTTCAAATCGGCCCGTTTGACGTACAAAACGCTTTTGACGGCAACCGGCTAAAAGGTATCGGGAGCGCCTTATACGAGCGCGTGGAGCCTATCCGCTTATGACGCAAAAACGTTTTATCACCATCGGCACGTTTGACGGCGTACACATCGGCCACCGCTTTCTGTTCGGCCGGCTGGATGCGCTGGCGGTGCAATATCTGCAAAAGCCGCTGGTGCTCTATTTTCCGCTCCCCCCGAAAACCCTGCTGGGCGCGCACCCGGAAATGACGGTGCTTTCCACGCCCGCCGAAAAAAAACACCTGCTTAAAGAACTGGGAATGCAGGCGGCTGCGCTGGATTTTGACGCGTGCCGGAATATGGAGCCGGCGGAATTTTTTGAAAAAATACTGCTTCAAAAGTATCAAATGGGCGGGTTGCTCGTCGGGCCGGATTTTGCGTTTGGCAAGGACCGCCGCGGCGATACGGATTTTCTGCGCGCCGAATGCGCCAAACGGGGCATCCCCTTTGAAGCGTCCGCTTTCTACCGGACGGACGGCGAAAAAGTATCCTCTTCCTTAATCCGCAAAACGCTTGCCATGGGCGATACGGAACGCGTCAGCGCGCTGTTGGGCCGCCCCTACGAACTGACGGGCACGGTGGTCAAAGGCCACAAACTCGGCCGCCGCCTGGGCTTTCCCACGGCCAATTTGGATACGGGAATTTACAAAATTCTGCCGCTTGGCGTATTTGCCGTAAAAGTGCGCGTGGGCCGCCGATACTACGACGGATTTTGCAACATCGGTTTCCGCCCGACGGTGAACACGATTGATTCTTCCCTGCCGCTGGTGGAAGTAAATATTTTTGATTTTCACCAAAGCATCTACGGCCGCAAAATAACCGTCTGGTTCGCCGGCAAACTGCGCGACGAAACCAAATTTAACGGCCTGGACGCGCTGGTCGGCCAGCTGAAAAAAGACCGCGAACTTGCGCGCGCCGTATTAAAAAATCTGCCGCCGCCAAAACCGCTGTAAATTTGCCCTGCATAAAAGGCCTTCCCGCCGGGGAGGCCTTTTTCTCTATACAAAAAAGCGCCCTCCCGGCGGGAGAGCGCTTTTTACGGTTCCGCGAAAAACTATTCTTCTTCGGCGTCGTAATAATCGCGCACGAACAGCACGATATACGCCAGCCAAGTGCCCCCGAAAAAAATCAGGAAGCAGTACGAGAACCACCACATCTTGCTCACCGGATTATAATCCATCAGCATGGAATCAAAAAACAGCGTGCACAAGATGACCGCCAAATACCCCCACACGCACAGCGCGAAGAGTTTGAGCAGTAAATCAAACGTGCCGATGATGAGTCCTTTTTCGGCATAGGGTCTTTTCAAATAAGCCATTAAAGTTTGCATAAAGTTATTGTAATCCCCCTTTTCCGGTTTGTCAAGCTACGGCTGCATGGCCGGGTCCGAGGCGTTGTAACCGAAAGACGAGTCCGACGCCAGCGCCGGATCGGTAAATCCCGCCGGGGCGGCTCCCTGCGCGTTGTAAGCGGGGGCGGCGTTGGGATTGTTTTCAAGCCCGTAAGCCTGCTGGATTTCGTTCTGCGGCGTGCCCGTGGGCGCGTACATCAGTCCGTCCCCGGCGTCGCCGGAGGCGGGTGTGCCGTAAGGGTTGACCGAATACGCCTGCGCCACCGTCTCTTCGGAGGAGGCGGGCGTCGGGGCCGGTTCGGGCTGTTCCTCGGCAATGGTTTTCATAAAGCGTTTGGGTTTTTTCTGGCGCGCCTGCACGCCTTTTTCATCTTCTTCCGTTAAGACGGACGGAGCCGTCAGCTCGGCGGACTGGGCCAGCCGTTTGGGCGCCTGGGCCGAGGCGGCCAGCTTGGCCTGGCGGTCGGCTTCTTCTTTGGCGGCCTGCTCCAAAGCCAGGCGTTCCTGCTCGCTCAGCACATCGTTGGTAAACGCGGGAAATTTTTTGGTATCCACATAATCCTGGGCCACCTGTACGCCGTCTTTGTCAAAATACACCGGCTTTTTGGAAATGGGCTGTTCCTCGGTCTGCGGCGCGGGTTTATTGCTGGAAACCCCGTAGTACACCAGCTCCGGCCCGGCGGGAAGGGGCTGCTCGGCCTCCGGCGTCAGGCAGTAGGCCACACGCTCGCGGGTGGAGGCGTTTTGGTGCCGGTCCACGCGCGTTTCGCACGTAGAGGCGGCACAAAAAGCCGGCAAAGCGGCTGTAGAAAGCATAAAAAAGACTGCGAAGGTTTTTTTCATAATATCTCCGTACCCTTATAATAGTACATTTTGTACGGTTTTGCATAGAGGAAAACAAAAAAATCCGGACAAATAAAAAACCCTTCACGGTGTGTGAAGGGCATTAAAAAATGTCACCGGGTGGGCTCGAACCACCGACCTAGCGCTTATGAGACGCTCGCTCTAACCACCTGAGCTACGGTGACGTAAATCGCGTATAATTATTATATCAAAAGAACGCGTTTTCGCGCAAATTTTTTCCATTCTCAGACGGGGAACCGCCTCAGTCAATCATGGAATATACGTTTAACCGCTCGGGCATACGGCCCGTTTGGGCCGTCTCAAAATCCTGTTGCGCCAGGTCTTCTTTGCCCATTTTTAAATAAACCGCGCCGCGCGCGTTATACACTTCCGCCGCGGGCTGCAAATTGATGACGGACGTATAATCCACCACCGCTTCGTCCAGGCGTCCCAGCATAAAATATACCCCCGCGCGCGAGAAGAAAATTTCCGGCTTGCCAGGTTTTAACTCAAGCGCCAGATTAAGCACCGTCAGCGCGTTTTGAAAATCCCCTTTGGCGGCCAGCGTGCTTGCGTAGGCGGTGTACGCGTCGGCCTGGTAGGGGTTCTTTTCCAGCACGTGCAAAAAGTCGGCCTCCGCGCGGTCATAATCGCCGGTAAAGAAATATACCGCGCCGCGCGAGGCGTAGCCCGTCAGGTTATCGGGGTTGAGTTCAAGGGCGCGGTCGTACGCCTTCAGCGCCTGCTGCGGTTTTCCGTCCTGGAAATAACCGTCCCCGCGCAGCAGATATTCCGACGACGTAGGCAGCGTGGTGCACGCGGCCAGCAAAAACGGCAACAGCAAAACGGTCTTTTTCATAATCTTCTCCCCCAGGGTCTAAAGTCCTAGAAATTATACAACATAAGTCCTAAATTTTTCTAGGCACACGATGCTTTATTTTATGGGTACTTATTTTTTTAAAAATGGGTCTAAAGGCCCTGTCGGCCCCGCGCGCGAAGTGATATAGTAAGAATATAGAAAACGTTTTTAATTTCATCCAAACCGCTGTAGTCCCAAACCCTGCTACAGCGGTTCCCCTTTTTTATACGCCCCTTTCGTTTGCTCCCTCCTAAATGCTACAATAGCCGTATGAGAACGCCGCGCATTACGCTTTTTATCATCGCCCGGAACGAAGAGTCCAAAATCGCCAAATGCATTTTGAGCGCCAAGGGGCTCGTCAACGAGGTGGTAGTCGTGAACGGTCTGTCCAAAGACAAGACCGCGCTCGTCTGCCGCGAGCTGGGCGCGTTGGTGTTTGACCGGGCGTTTGACGGCTTTGCCAGCCAAAAGAATTTTGCGCTCAGTAAAGTAACGTCCGAATGGGCGCTGAACCTGGACGCGGACGAAACGCTCTCCCCCGCTCTCAAAGAAGAAATCGCGCGCGTTACGCAGCAGACGGACTTTGCCGGGTTTGACATTCCTTTCTGCAACTATTTTTTAGGCAAAAAAATGCGCTTCAGCGGGCTTAATAAAGAAACGCACCTGCGCCTGGTGCGCACGAAAAACGCCAAATACGTGGGCGGCCTGGTGCACGAAGGGCTGGACGTAAAGGGCAAAATCGGGCGCCTTCAAAACCCGATTAACCATTATTCCTACGATACGATTGAAACCTATTTCCGCAAATTTAACAAATACACTTCCCTCGCGGCCGAACAGATGTACAAAAACGGGCGGCGTTTTTCGCTGATTGGCGTGCTGTTTACGCTGCCGTTTGAGTTCTTTAAACGCTATGTGTTAAAACTCGGCGCGCTGGACGGCATGCGCGGGCTTTTATGGGCGTCTTTCTCCACGTTTTACGTGTTTGTAAAGAACGCCAAACTTTGGCAAATCCAGGAGCAAAACGAAAAATGACGCTCTGCCTGACTGCGCTTTTATTGCTGGCGGCGTATCTGTTTTGGCGGTTTCCGCAGCTTCGCAAAACGTGGTATCTGCCCAAACGCAAAGGGTTTGTGGCGCTGATGTACCATCACGTAGGCGTACTGGAAGACCCGCAGGAAGAACAATACCCTTTTACCGTCCGCCCGGATATGCTGGAGCGGCAGATTTTATTTTTAAAAGCGGGCGGATATACGCCCGTGTCGCTCGCGGAGCTGGACGCGGCGCGCAAAGCGGGCAAATCGTCCGTCCAAAAGCCCGTTATGCTAACGTTTGACGACGGCTACGAAGATAATTACACCAACCTTTTTCCCCTCCTGAAAAAATACAATGTCCCCGCCGTGATTTTTTTGATTACGGACCGCGTCGGCACGCCCGGACACATGACCTGGGAACAAATTAAAGAAATGAAGGACAGCGGCCTTGCGGAGTTTGGCTCCCACACGCGTTCGCACCGGCGCCTGCGCAGCCTGCCAGACGAAGAAATCGTAAAAGAACTGCGCGAAAGCAAACAAATTTTAGAAGAAAAATTAGGCTCGCCCGTTACCGCCCTGTGCTATCCGTTCGGCGCGGGCGGGTTTGACAAACGCGTCCGTCCGCAGGTGTTTAAAGCCGGATATATCTTTGACTTCAGCACCAAAAAAGGCGTAAACCCGTGGCCCTGGCAGGGCAAATCCACCCTGCGCCGCGCCTTCCCGCGCGGGGGCGAAACGCTGTTTGACTACCAATTGCAGCTCACCCGCGGGCAGAGCAAATTATAGGATTTTACTATGACGTACGCCCTTATCCCGGCCGCCTTACTTGCGGCCCTTTTCATCTGGCTGTTCCTGCGCCGCCGGCCGCACGCGCTGTTTGTGCTGGCGTACGAAAAAACCGGAACGCCCGCCCCCTCCTCCCGCCTTAAAAACCAATGGATTACCGCCGCGGAATTTGAAAAAACGCTCAAGCGGCTCCTGGCGCGGGGTTTTACCGCCATCTCCCCGGAAGCCCTGGCGGCGGGCAAAAAAATGCCGCAAAAGCCCATTCTGCTGGCGTTTATGGGTGGGTACCAGTCTTTTATAAAAGAGATTTTCCCCCTGCTTCAAAAATACAAAGTCTGTGCCGCCGTGTTCCTGGCCCCGGACCTGGCCGGCCAGTACAATGCCTGGCAGGACCCGCACCTGGAGCCCTGGCAAAATTTACTGACGGAAAAAGAATTGAAAACGCTTCAAAAAAGCGGACTGGTGAGCTTTGGCGCACTGGCGCTGGGCGGCCGGGATTTGACCGCCGTTTCCGCCGAAGAAGCCGTTTATCTCGCACAGGAAAGCCTGTTCCGCTTAAAAGACCAGCTGGGCCTTGCGCCGGCAGGATTTGCCTTTTGGCCCGCCAAACATTTTGATGCAAAAAAGGCCGCCGAAATCCTCGGCGGCAAAAACACTCTCCCGGTGATTACGCCGGTTTGCGGGATAAACCCGGCGGAGCGGAAAACGGGATTTCTAAAAACGTTAACTCCTTCCAAACACCCCTTTTCCGTGCGCTATGCGCTTTGGAAACGCAGATAATTCCTCACGGCATCCGGAAAAACCGCGTGCCGCCGCTAGCCGCCTGAAAAGGCGCATGGAACAGCTTGGTGCAATAATCTCCCTGAGGCTTTGCAAACACTATCCCTGCATTGACCCTCTCCATACAAATAATACTTTCGGTATCATAGCTGGACGGCCCTGTGCCAAAAAATCCAAACCCGCCGCCTTTGTACTCCCCCCGTAAACGTCCCACATATAAACCGTGATTCTGCGAATCCGCGATGATTTGCAGCGACCAGTCCCCGTTGGAACGCGTATCAGACGCTCCGCTGTACCACTTTTCATTTCCCGTCCAAGCAACTTCTATATCCAGCTGGTCAAAAGACGAGGCGTACGTTCCGTTGGCCATATAATAGCTTTGCTGCGCCTGCCCCAGCGACTTGAGCACGCTTAAAGCCTGCGCGGCGCGGGATTTTTCCACCGCTTTGGTGTATTGCGGCACGGCTACGGCCGCTAATATTCCAATGATTAAAACGACCACTAATAACTCTATAAGCGTGAATCCAAGGCT
>DCTQ01000103.1 GCA_002329395.1 Candidatus Avelusimicrobium alvi
GCAAACAGTTCCGCCTGTTTGACCGTATCAATGCCGAGGTCGGCTTCCATATCCAGGTCCAGCTCCAGCATATCCTGCGGATAGCCGGTTTTTTCGGAAATGATATTTAAGATGTTGGCCTGTACGTCCGCCTCGCTTAAAGACGGCATCGCGGCGGCCTGTACGGCAGGGGCCGGCGTTACGGCCGGAGCGGCGGGCGCGGATACGGCGGCCTGCATCACGGGAGCGACGGCGGCCGCAGGAACCGCGGCAACCGTGGACGGGACGTTCCCGCCCGCGTTCGCGAGCACAAATTTAATGCAGTGGCGAATGGTCGGATAATCCTTTAACTGGATGCCGTCCTGCTGGGCAATGCCGTAATGTTCGCGCAAAGACGCAAAGAGCTCGGCCTGTTTGACGGTGTCAATACCCAGGTCGGCTTCCATATCCAAGTCAATATCCAGCATATCTTCGGGGTAACCCGTCTTGTCGCCCACCATTTTGACCACTTCTTTTGTTACCGTCGCCTCATCCAGCGCGGCGGCTTTCGGGGCCGCGGCGNNGCCGGGGCCGGAGCGGCGGGCACAGGAGCGGCCGCAGCAGGCGCGCTCACGGGCGCGGCGGCTTTGGTTTCATGCGCGTGGATGGCGTTTACTTTATCCACAAACGCCTGGGAGCCTTCCATCACCAAGGCGGGTTTCACGCCGTGGCGGTAGTTGTCTTTAATGCGAAGGGTGTTCTGCACCACTTCCAGCACCGGAGCCTGCTGGCCGGAAATTTCTTTCAGCCACGCTTCGTGTTTGGCTTGGTCCGCAATGCGCGGTTCGCCTTCCTGCCACATTTTTTCAAGTAAAGTCATACCTAATTGGGAACCGAATCCGGCCGCCAGGCGCAGGGCGTATTTAAAGTTGTAGTGTCCGCCTTTGCTAAGCGTAATGCCTTCCAGTTCCGGGTCCGCTTCTTTAAAGTTGGCAATCGGCGGCACCAGACCGGTGTTGAGGCAGCGTACGGCGATGGCGTCTTCCAGGCCGGCGCCCATGGAGTGGCCGGTAAAGCCTTTGGTATTGCTGACGATAACGCTGCTGACGTCTTTACCAAAGGTGGATTTTAAAGCATACGCTTCCGCGCTCGCGGAACCGCCGCGGGCCGGGGTGTACGTTTCATGCGAAATGAACACGAGCTGTTTGGCGATGTCGGAACGGTTTAAACCGAAGTCTTTTTCCGCGCGGGACACGAGGTCGTTCATTACCTGCGCCACGTGGGCCACGTCCAGGCGGGTTACGTGGAAACCGCTGTTGCGGATTTCGGTGGAAAGCACTTTGGCCAGCGGTTTCATACCGCGTTTGGCCACTTCGCTTTCTTCTTCCACCACCAAAGACACCGCACCCATCCCCACAATCATACCGTTTCTGCGGCGGTCAAAGGGAAGGGCGGCTTTGGTAACGTCGGCTTCCGTGGTGGCGGCGCCGGAGGCCAGGAAGGCCGTCAAAATCCATTCGGACACATTGTCGTTGGTGATATCGTCGGCGCTGATGACGATGACGCGTTTGCAGCGGCCGAGCTTAATCCAGTCCTGCGCCATGGCAACCGCCTGGGCGGTGGAAGCGCAGGCCGCACTCATAGAGGTGGCCGGGCCTTTGGCGCGGATCCACTGGCAGAAGTGGGAGTGGGCGATAATAATCGTCTTTAAAATAAACTCGGAGGTGAAAGCTTCCGGCTCCACTTCTTTATCTTTAAAGTTGGCCTGATACCAGTTTTCAATTTCCGCTTTGAGGACCGGGTCGGAAATCTGGGAGATGAATTTATCGCAGAACGCGCGGACTTCTTTGGCGGTTTTGTTATTTAAAAGCCCCGCCACGCGTTTGGACAGATCGCCCATCATACTGTTGGCCACGGGGAAGGCGGAAGTGAAGATGACGCCCGTGTCGTCAATCATTTCAGCCGGCAGACCCCAGCGGTCCGGCAGATACCCGCCCGTAGAGGTGGGTTTATAATACAGCACCAGCGGAATACCCGCGTCTTTAAGCGCCAGGATACCGGCGGCAATCGCCATCTGGAAGCTGCGGTCCATAGAGCGGACCCACTTGGCCGGCAGGCCAAATTCTTTTTCCAAATCAAACGTACCCGCCTGAGCCGCCAGCTTAATGGCCTGCATCGGCGAGGTCAAGCGTTCAAAACGGTGGTTGCCGTCTTTGGATTTAATGACGAACTCCACATGCTTGTCAATTTGTTTCTGCTGGATATCGGCCTTAACGGGTTCAATCATGTTGCGGCCCTGCAAAATTTCGTCCAGCACGCCGTCGCGGAAGACGCGGTCCCAGCTGCCGGGGCCGCCGGCGGCGATACCGCTGATGACTACGGACTTCTGGGCGCAGCAGCCGTTTTGGGCCGCCGGAGCGGAGGTTTTGCAGGCGCACACGGTATTGTCTTTCACGGCGCCTTCGGCTTTTTCCGCCGGGGTGGCGTTGCCGGTTACCCAGTTTACAAAAGCGGGGTTGAAGGTGGAGCTGTCGCCAAACATATTGGTGCCCGTCCAGTTCAGCTGGATGCCGGAGGAAATCAGGTTGGCAAACAGGTCGTTAAATTCCACAATGCCGCCTTTTTTCGGGTGGTTGGAGGCCAGCACTTTAATGTCTTTCTTGTCGGAAAGCGTGTTGGAAGCCAGCGCGGAAAGCACGCGTTTGGGGCCGCATTCCACAAACAGGCGCACGCCGGAATCGTAGGTGGTCTGCAGCTGTTTAATCCATTCCACGGAGTGGGAAATCTGCGTAACCATCAGGTCTTTGATTTTTTCCGGGTCGCTGGGGTAGAACTCGGCCGTTACGTTGGTGGTAATCGGCATGGTGGGCGCGTTGAATTTCAGCGTATCCAGGAAAGCGCGGTACTGCGGCATGGCCGGGCGCACGATGGCGGAGTGGAAAGCGTGCGAAACCGGAATCTGCACGGCCTGGATGCCCATATCGGTGAACATTTTGATGGCGTCGTCAATGGATTTGCTGGCGCCGGCGATAACGGTCTGCGTCGGGCAGTTTTTGTTGGCCACGGCCACATAACCGCTGATGCGCGCGAGCTCGGGCTCCACGCGTTCCACGGGGGCGGCGATGGAAGCCATCTTGCCGTTGTCTTCCACTTTAATTTCGGACATTACTTTCCCGCGGGTGCAAACGGCTTTCAGGCCGTTCTCAAAATCAAAAATACCGGCGGCTACGGCGGCGGCGTATTCGCCCAGGCTGTGGCCCATCACCACGTCGGGCTTAATGCCGAAAGAAGACAAAAGGCGCATCATCGCGATATCGGCCGTAAGCACGGCGGGCTGCGTCATTTCGGTTTTCTTGATGGCGGCTTCGCGTTCGGCGATTTTTTCTTTCGTTTCGCCGGGTTTGCTCCACAGGGTTTCGGTCAGCGTCTGGCCGATGATGTTCTGCAGCAGGCGGTCGGCTTCGTCAAAGGTATCCTGCACCACTTTATATTTGGAAGCCAAATCTTTCATCATATCCACATACTGGGAACCCTGGCCCGGGAACATAAAGCAGACTTTGGGTTTAATTTCCGTGGGCGTAAACGGATAAATGCCTTTCATGCGCAGGTACAGGGATTCCTGTTCCCACACGTCCTGGGCGGAAGCGGTTTTTTTGAAGAACTCAATTTTTTCTTTGAGTTTTTCCGGGGTTTCCACATTGATGGTTACCGCAAATTTGGCGGGTTTTTCCAGGTGGTTCTTATAGGCGATGCTCGGAAGGTAGGTGGGGTCAAACTGAATGGCGACGAGGGCCTTGTCCAACACGTTAAACAGTTCCTGCTTGGTGGCGGCGGAAAAAGTCAATACGTCGCTTTGGATTTTCTCGCCGGGAACGTGAAGGGTGTAGGCGTTACTGCTGGTCATAGTTAATTTCTCCTGTACGGGGGTTGAAACGGTAGACTGCTGCCGGGATTCTTCGGCCTTTTTTAACAGACCGTCGTTCATTTCTTCCATAGCCACGTGGAAGTTCGTGCCGCCGAAGCCGAAAGCGGATACGTTGGCGCGGCGCACTTTGCCGCCGGGCCATTCTTCCGTTTTGGTAATCACGCGGAAAGGGCAGGTGGCCCAGTCCACGGTCGGGTTCGGAGTTTCAAAATTGACGGACGGCGGCAATACCTTATTATATAAGGCGAGCGACGTCTTGATTAAAGAAGCGATGCCGGCCGCCGCTTTGGCGTGGCCAATCTGGCTTTTTACGCTGCCCAGCCCAATGGTGCCGGGTTTGGCGTGCGCGCCAAAAATTTCGTTTAAAGCGTTCAGTTCCACGGCGTCGCCCACGCGGGTGCTGGTGCCGTGCGCTTCAATAAGGCCCACGTCGCCGGGGGTGTATTCCACTTGTTCAAAGGCTTTTTCCACGGCGATTTTCTGCCCTTTCGGGTTCGGGGCGGTGATGCCTTTGCCTTTTCCGTCGGAAGAGGCGCCCACGGCGCGGATGACGGCGTAGACTTTATCGCCGTCTTTTACGGCGTCCGACAGGCGTTTTAAAATCACCATACCGGCGCCTTCGGCCATGACGAAACCGTCGGCCTTGGCGTCAAACGGGCAGGAGCCTTTTTCGGACAGCGCGCCGATTTTGCAGAATTTAATGTAAGCGGACGGGGACATCATCTGGTCCACCCCGCCGGCGATAGCCATATCAAAATTGCCCATGCGAAGGCCGTTGACGGCCTGGTCAATGGCGGCCAAAGAAGTGGCGCAGGCGGCGTCCACAGCAAAGTTGGTGCCGTGCACGTCAAACACGTTGGCCACGCGGCCCGGGATTACGTTGGCCAGTTCGCCCGGCATGGAGTCTTCGGTTATCGGGGTGAATTTTTCGCGCACGCCCGCGTCCATTTCGTCAATCATTTTTTGGGCGTCGGCCGGGGCCAGGGATTTAAAAGCGGAAGTGTTTTTGAGGATTTCGTACAAGAAAGGTCTGTTCAGGCGGGTGTTGGACATTTCGTTCTTCATGCCGCCCATGGAGTTGCCGATGATTACCGCGGTGCGGTTGCGGTCAAACTCTTTTTTGTCGTAGCCGGAATCTTCCAAAGCCATACGGGTGGTTTCAATGGCCAGGTGCTGCACCGTGTCCATCTGTTTGGCGATTTGCGGAGGAATGCGGTATTTTAAGGAATTGAATTTGAAAGACTCGGGGATGAAACCGCCGATTTTGGAGTAAAGCTTGTCTTCGGCCTTGTGGTCGGGACTGTAGAACAGTTTATAATCCCAATATGAAGCGGGAATTTCGGTAATGCAGTATTTGCCTTCTTTAATATTGCTCCAGAACTCATCTTTGTTTAAAGCTCCGGGCATAATCGCACCGATACCAACAATGGCGATAGGTTCAAGGTTTTTATTTTTCATTTGTTCTCCTAACGTAAAATCCTCTTTCCTTGGCATACGTATATAGATATATTTTATGAAATTTTAGCAGTACAAACAAATCCGCGGGCGGTTTTTTGGAGCCGAGTATTGACAAAACCTCATCCGTTTTATCAGAATTTTCCCCTTTGCCAAGCTTCTTTTTCGTCCTTTCCGTCTTAACCCCCGCAGAACGGACCCTTGGAAAAAACGCAAATTTGCGCCCGTTTTTGCATACGGCCCGCGCAAAACGCTCCTCCGTTTTGTTGAAAGGGACGGGTATAAAACGCAAAACCGCCGCAAATTAAGCGGCGGTTTTGCAATCAAAAACAGTGCACAATTTATTTTTCGGCCTTATTTTCAGCCACTTTCATATTCTCCAATTCTTCAATCAGGCTCAGCAAAGTGGGCTGCAATTTGGTAACGTATTCCTGCTCAAAAGTGCTCAGGCGCTGTTCCATCCGGGCCAGCTGTTTGGAAATCTCCCCGTTGGACTTATCGTGCGCGGCCTTGAGTTCTTCCAGCCGGTAATGCAAATCTTTCACTTTTTCTTTTAAATCGGCCGTTTCCAAAGAAGAAGACCCCTGCAAAGACTGCAGGATGGAAGCGCGCGGTTTAAAAGCCGGCGGCTGGGCCACGGTAACCACGGTCAAATCTTCCACGGCGGGCTCAAAGTCGGTTTCGTGCGCGAGAGCGGCACGATACTTGGCCGTAAATACGAACAGTAAAATAAAACAAACGGTAAAACCAATGAGTTGTAAAATGACAGTGTTTTCCATATTGTTATCTTAGCATATTTTTGGACAGACTTTTGGCTTTAGTCGCCTTTTCCGGATTTTACGCGCGTATAGGGGTCATCGCAAAAAGAACGGATAATCCCTATCAGCCGCAGGACACACCATACGGCAGCGGTCCATACAATGATTTTACCCCACAGGGGGTGGGCCTGATACCACTTTAAAAACCAAAAATAAACTACCAAACCGATTACTATTACAAAAATACAGCAGGTCTTGAGTCCGGCCAAGGAAGCATTCCGTATAACCGGCTGCCCGCCCGGCCGCCAAGGCACCATAATAATCGGTAAAATCTGAAACGGACTAATCATAGATTATTTCGTATAGTAATTGTCAAAATAGCCTGTAATATAAATGACGGGGGTGCCCTTGTCCCCGGAGCCGCTGGTCAGGTCGCACAGCGAGCCCAGCAAATCGGTCAGCCGGCGCGGCGTAGTGCCCAGCGCCTGGCCCCCGGCATTGGCCTGCACTTCTTTTTCCACGTCTTTGCCCGAATCAATCAGCGATTTTAATTTGGTTTCGTGCGGCATACCCGAAAGGCCGTCCGTCGCCGCCGGGCAGACCAGCGGGTCCGCCAGCTCCCAAATGCCGGTGGCGGGGTCTTTATAGGCGCCGTCGCCGTAAATCATCACTTCGGGCTTGACGCCCGTTTTGGCGGCGATTTGCTGCTGCAGGCGGTCTACAAACGCCTGGCAGTCGCGCGGGAAAAGTTTCACGCGGTCTTCGTTGGAATAGTTGGAACCCAGCAGGCCGAATTCGGCGTTGAACCCCGCGCCGGGGCGCATGGGTTTGGCGCAGATATCCGCAAGCGTATGGGTTTTAAAACCGGCCTGGGAAAGTTTAGCCGAATAGACCTGGCGGTTGTGCACCGTGCAGACCAGGGCCTGGCCGCCTTTGGCGGCGGAGGCTTTAATAAAATTATCAATCCCCCATACATAGGAAATGGAAATTTTTTCCGGGTCCAATTCCTTATACAGTTTGGAATAATTGGACTTGGTAATGGGGTGTACGAAGTTAAAATGCACGCTGTCTTCGCCAAATACGCCTTCTTCGTACCCGTAGGGATCGGCGCAGAGCGGGTTGCCCACTTCGTCGGAGGGAAGCGTCAGCACGATATTCACTTTGCCTTTAATCCCCCCCACAATGCCTTTTAACATCGGCAGAAAACGGTTGCGGCTTAAAATAGGAGAAAAAATCACCACGTCGCCCTGCGGGAACAGCTCCGCGACGGAAGCGGAAATATCCGCCAGCGTTACAAAGTTGCCCTGCCCGCGCGCCACCAGCGATTCGGTCACCCNNCTGCGCCGCGGCGGCCAGCGTATCCGCGATGACGGGTACAATGTCCGTTCCTTCTTTAATTAAGGGCATACGAATGCCGCGTGAAATGACGCCGCTGTATCTCTTCATAAACATCTCCGGTCTGCAAAAGGTGAACTGCCGTTTGAAAGTGTAACTTTTTTACGCGGGGCGCGTCAATTGCCGGGCGGAAAAATAAACATCCCCCGGCGTAGCCGGGGGTTTTTCTCAATACGGGCGCAGCCCTCTCTCTACTAGCTACT
>DCTQ01000044.1:0-13932 GCA_002329395.1 Candidatus Avelusimicrobium alvi
GAAGCGTGTGTGCGTCCCCCCTTTTACCAAGTCCTTTTGCCATCGTATCAAAAAAAAAAACGAGTCAAGGCCTTCCAGGCCTTGGGGCTCTGGCCTGGCCAGGGTTCAGCGAAATACGGTACTTTTAGATATTTGGGAGAAAAACTTTTGGAGATGCCCCATCAAGCGGGAGCGAAGAAAAAAAAGGACAACAAATCAGCAGTACGCGTGGTGGAGCTTAAAGCCCGCCCATACCGCCGTCAGACACATCAGCACATGGAACAGCACATTGCACGCGGCCAGCCAAAATTCCCGGTTATGGTATAAGGAAAGCGTATCCAGCGAAAAGGAAGAAAACGTCGTAAACCCGCCGAGCACGCCTACAATCAAAAACAAACGCGCCGGATGGGAGGGAGATTCAAAATACGGCGCCAAAAAACCAATGGCCAGGCTGCCCAGCACATTGACGCAAAACGTGGCCCAGTGGCCCCGAAACGCAAGCGCGGCCGCGCCCGCGCTGACGCCGTAACGAAGCGCCGCACCCACAAAGCCGCCGAGTCCCACATATAAGAAATTAAGCATATTTCTATTGTAACAAATAAACGCCGCCGGCCCGTGTCGCCCGAGCGGTTTTATTTACTGTTTGGCAGTATAAAAAGTACGGACCAAAGAAAAAATCTTTGGTCCGCATACAATCAAAGCCGGGCCGAATTACTTGGCCAGCAAGTTCTTGGCGGCTTCAATCAGTCCGTCCAAATGTTTCGGACTGACGAAGGTTTCGGCGTAGATTTTCAGGATGTTTTCCGTGCCGGAAGGGCGCACCAGAAACCACGAGCTCTGCAGGTACACTTTAATCCCGTCCGTATCGCGCACGCGGGTAACTTTTTCGCCCGCCACCTGATGGAGGGTTTCAAAATCGGCCGCTTTTAAGCCTTTCACGCGTTTCTTGGTTTCTTCATCCGTCGGAACGTCCACGCGGGTATAATAAGGCGTGCCGTGTTTGGCGGTCAGCTTGTTGTACAAGCCGGCGATGTCGCCTTCCGTCGCCATAATTTCCATCAGCAGACATACGGCGAAAATGCCGTCTTTTTCCGGCGTCCAGCCGCTGACGGACATCCCGGCGCTCTCCTCGCCCGCCAAAATATACTCGCGCTTTACAATGCCTTCCACAAAGTATTTAAAGCCCACGTTCACTTCATCCAGTTTAAGGCCGTAAGACGCGGCGATACGGTCCAGCAGGGACGTGGTACCCAGCGTGCGGCCGATGGAATGCGCGTCGCGCACTTTGTTGTGGCGGTAGAGATAGTCCGCCATGACGCACAGCGCATGGTTGGGAGCAATCAGCCCGCCTTCTTTGGTGGCGCAGCCGAAGCGGTCGGCGTCCGGGTCGCTCGCGCCGGCAAAATCGTAGGTGCCGTCTTCCACGAATTTAATCAGCGGCGACATCGGATACTTAGACGACGGATCCATGCGGATTTTGCCGTCGTGGTCAATCGGGATGAAGTAGAAGGTCGGGTCCTGCACTTTGCTGACGATGTCCACATTATCCAAATGGTACTTGGCTTTGATGGCTTCGTAAAAAGCCAGGCTGCTGCCGCCCAGCGGGTGCACCGCAAATTTCAAAGGGGACTGGGCAATCGCTTTAAAATCAATAAATTTAGCAAGCGCGGTAATGTAGGGCGTGATAACGTCGGTCCCGCGCACGAGGCCTTGCTGGCGGGCTTCTTCCAAGGAAACGGATTTGATTTCTTCCGGGTGCGCCATATATTCGTTGGCGTACTTTTCAATTAAAGAAGTAAGCGACGCATCCGCCGGACCGCCGTTGGAGGGATTGTATTTCAGGCCCATATCCTGGGGCGGGTTGTGGCTGGCGGTGCCGTTTAACGAAGCGCTCGCGCGGCCGCTGATGATTTCAAACGAAAAAACAGGCGTCGGCAGCGGCATATCGGGCAGGATGACGGGCAAGCCGTTCCCGGCCAATACTTCGGCGCAGATATCCGCCGTATCGCGCGACATCAGGCGCGTATCGCCGCCCACTAAAATCGGGCCGGTAATGTTTTGCTCTTTATGAATGCGGGCCACGGCCTGCGCAATGGCGCGGGCGTGCAGCGCGCAGAAGCCCGTTCCCAGGCTGCCGCGGTGGCCGGAGGTGCCGAATTTCACCGGCACGGGCGTGCCCTGCGGTTTAAAAAACTGTTCTCTTAAAGCGTTTGTATCAATTTTCTGCTTCGTCAGCGTTCCGGCGAGTTCACTTACCATAAGTTCTCCTCTGCGCATCAAAATATAAATCGGTTTTCCGTCTGGCGGGTTGCGTATCCCCCCGTCTTTTTCTATGATATTATATATCTTTAAATTTCGCAACGGAGAACTATGAAAAAACTTCTGACCGCTTTACTCGGCGTTTTGGCCTTTGCGGGCTACGCCTCTGCCGCCAACATCGCAGACGACTTCCGCGCGCATTACACCGCCGCGTCCGACCTGTCCGCTTATAATAAGGACATCAACACCTTAATCGGCATCGCCGACTTTCATACCGGCAAAGGCACCTCTTTCCCGGGGTTTGACGTGGGCGCCACCTTCAGCGCCATCAAGCCGTCTTCCTCCAATAATATCTCGTCCGAAGATTATATCTACACGGGTTTTATCACCGCGGAAACCAAAATCCCGGTGCTGGATTTGGGCGTAGTGGTGCGCGGCACCGATATGAACGGCTTTGAATCGCTGGGCGGCGGCCTTAAATATAATTTCGGCCTGTTTGACACGATTCACATCTCCCTTTCCGGATTTTACGACCGCGGCAAGACCGACTGGTACACCACCGACCATTATTCCGCTTCCGCCGTGGCTTCCATGAACGTATTGTTCCTGACGCCTTACGTGGGGATGGGGTATGATTACGGCGAACTCAAAACCAGAGACCTCTTTCCCTCCCGCTCCACTTCGGACGGCGCCATGCGCTACACCGCCGGCGTGAATTTAAAACCCTTCCCGTTCGTTTATGTGTTTGCGGCGTATACCAAAACGTCCAACAACCACGGTTTGCAGGGAGGCATCGGCCTGAATTTTTAAACCGCCGCTCCTATGGACTACAAACAGGAACTAAAAGCTTTTTTCGGGGATAACTGCCTTTTTGACGAGCCGATGGCGCAGCACACCACGTACCGCGCCGGCGGTCCGGCGGAAGTGTACGTATACCCCAAAACCCGCGAAGAGTGGAGCTTTGTATTAAAACTCGCCCGGACGGCTAACGTGCCGCTGCGGGTCATCGGGTTCGGCTCCAACATTTTGGTCAGCGCCAGCGGCGTGGGCGGCATTGTCTGCTCCACCAAACGGATGAACCACGTCAGCGCGGAAGGCGAATACGTCCGGGCCGAAGCCGGCGCGGCGCTGGATAAAGCGTGCGAAATCGCCTGCGAGGCGGGCCTGGGCGGAATGGAAAAACTGTCCGGCATTCCGGGCAGCGTGGGCGGAGCCGTCTATATGAACGCGGGCGCGTTCGGCCAGGAAACGTTTGACAGCCTGGAATACTTTGACGTGATTGACTTTGAAGGCCGCCCGGCCACCCTGTTAAAAGAAGAAGTCCAACACGCGTACCGCAAAGTGGAAGGCGTGCAGGACTATATTATCCTTTCGGCGGGATTTAAACTCCAGAAAGGGGACTTTACCCAGCTGATTGAAACGCGCAACACCGTGCTGCACAAACGCATTGAAAAACAGCCTCTGGATTTCCCTTCCGCGGGAAGCGTGTTTAAACGCCCGGCCAACGATTACGCCTCGCGCTTAATTGACGACACGGGGCTTCGCGGCCTGTCGGTGGGCGGGGCGAAAGTGTCCGAAAAGCACGCGGGTTTTATCGTTAATTTCAACCACGCCACCCCGCAGGACATCAAAAGCTTAATGGAACAGGTGCGCGAAAAAGTGAAAGAAAAACACGGCGTGGAACTGGAACTGGAGCAAATTTTGTGGGGGAAGTTTGATTAATTTCCCATACAAAACAGCCGGTTTAAAAATTGTTGACGAAAAAGCCCGAATTAAGCTAAAATATAAAGGTAGTCAGAAATAAATGGAGTCGTGGTGTAGCCTGGTTAACACGCTGCCCTGTCAAGGCAGAGACCGCGAGTTCGAATCTCGTCGACTCCGCCATTTAAACAAAATACCCGCCGAAAGGCGGGATTTTTTTGCCCGAAACGCTTGCCGGGCCCGCCTTAAAAACGCTAAGATACCTTATGCAATTTACCGCCGTTACCGACAAAGAAACACCGCAGCTGTGGGCGTTGTACCTGGAGGCAGACCCGGAGGCCGCCGTTGTGCGCCGCTACCTGCCCGAATGCCGCGTCTACGCCGCCGTGCGGGACGGACGCGTATGCGCCCAGGCGTGCATACTGCCGCTTTCAAAAGATACTTGCGAACTGAAAAACCTGGCCGTGTCCGCCGAAGAACGCGGGCGCGGGCTGGGGATGCGTTTATGCGAATTTGTCTTTCACGCCTGCCGGGAAAACGGATTTAAAAAGATGGTGGCGGGAACGGCGGATATATACCGCTCGCCTGTGCCGTTTTACGAGCGGCTGGGTTTTAAACGCACGGGCGTGATTAAAGATTTTTTCATCAAAAACTACAGCGCGCCCATATACGACGGCGGCGAACAATGCCGCGATATGGTACTGCTTGAAAAAGAATTATAATAGTACGCAGCGCAAAAAAATCCGGGCACGCAAATGCCCGGATTTTTTATATTTAAATACACGCTTAATAACCGCGTGTGCCTTCTAAAGACTCGTCGTTGTCAATCCAGTCCTGCACGTTGATTTCGCGGTATTCGTTTTCGGTATCGCGGATGATGACTTTTTCAATCCCCGCGTTAATCACCATACGCTTGCACATGGAACAGCTGCACGAATTTTTGATATACTCGCCGTTGCTCACTTCCCGCCCGGACAAATACAGCGTGCTGCCCATCATTTTATTGCGTTCCGCGCTGATAATCGCGTTGGCCTCGGCGTGCACGCTGCGGCAGAGTTCGTAACGCTCGCCGCGGGGGATATTAAGCTGCTGGCGGATACAATAGCCCAGATCACTGCAGTTCTTGCGGCCCCGGGGAGCGCCTACGTATCCGGTGGAAATCACTTCGTCGTTCTTGACGATGACGGCCCCGTAATGCCGGCGCAGGCACGTACAGCGCTTGGACACCACGTCCGCCAAATCCAAATAATAATTGATTTTATCGCGTCTGACCATATTGCCTCCGTGTTTTTATTCCCACTCAATCGTGGCGGGCGGTTTGGATGTTACGTCGTAAATCACGCGGTTCACGCCGTCCACTTCGCTTACAATGCGCGAAGAAATTCTTTCCAGCACGTCGTACGGGATGCGCGCCCAGTCGCACGTCATGGCGTCCGTGCTGGTTACGGCGCGGATGCCTATGGTGTGGAAATATGTCCGCTCGTCGCCCATCACGCCCACGCTTTTAATGTTGGGCAAAAACGTAAAGTACTGCCAGATTTCCCCTTCCAGCCCCGCTTGGGCGATTTCGTCCCGCAGGATAGCGTCCGACTCGCGGATTAAGTGCAGTTTTTCTTCGGTAATCTCTCCCAGGCAGCGCACCGCCAAGCCCGGCCCCGGGAAAGGCTGGCGCCAAACGAGTTTTCTCGGAATGCCCAGCTCTTCGCCCAGCCGGCGCACTTCGTCTTTAAACAACAGCCGCAGGGGTTCCAAGAGTTTAAACTTCATATCTTTCGGCAGGCCGCCCACATTGTGATGGCTTTTGATAACGGCCGAATGGCCGCTGCCGCTTTCAATTACGTCCGGGTAAATGGTGCCCTGGAGCAGGTAATCAGTCTGCCCCAGCTTTTTCGCTTCTTCGTCAAACACGGCGATAAATTCCGCGCCGATGATTTTGCGTTTTTGTTCCGGGTCCGTTACGCCTTTTAATTTGGACAAAAAGCGTTCCTGCGCGTTCACGCGGATTAAATTCATTTGGTATGCGCCTTTAAACAGGCGTTCCACCTGGTCGCCTTCGTCCTTGCGCAAAAGCCCGTGGTCCACAAACACGCACGTCAGGCGGTCCCCCACCGCTTTATGCACCAGCACCGCGGCTACCGAGGAATCCACCCCGCCCGACAGCGCGCACAATACGCGCCCGTTCCCGACGGTTTTTTTCACGCGGGCGATTTCCTCTTCCATAAAATTACCCATCGTCCAATCGCCGCACACGCCGCATACGCCGTACAAAAAGTTATGCAAAAGCGTTTGCCCAAAAGGGGTATGCAATACTTCCGGATGGAACTGCACGCCGTAAATCCGGCGCGAAGAATCCTCCAAAGCGGCGGCGGGGCACAGCTCCGTACGCGCGGTAACCGTAAAACCGTCCGGCACCCGGGACACATAATCGCGGTGGCTCATCCAGCAGGTGGTTTCGCGGTCCACCCCTTTAAACAGCGGGCTGTCCGCCGTCAGCGTCAGCGCCACTTTCCCGTATTCCTTAAAAGCCGGGCTTTCCACCTTCCCGCCCAAGAGGTGCGCGGTCAGCTGTGCGCCGTAGCAAATCCCCAGTACGGGAATCCCCAGGCTGAACACTTCTTTGTCCACCGTCGGGGCTCCGTCCGCATATACGCTGGCGGGACCGCCCGTAAAAATAATGCCTTTCGGCGCGCGCTTTTTCGCTTCCGCCACGATTTGCGTAAACGGCACCACCTCGCAGTACACGTGCCGGTCGCGCACGCGGCGGGCGATGAGCTGGTTGTACTGTCCGCCGAAATCGGCCACTAAAATAAGTTCATTCGCCATACTTAAAACGCCTTGCTGGAGTAGTTGCTCTCTTCTTTGGTAATCATAATATCGTGCGGATGGCTTTCCACCAGGCCCGCGCGGGTAATGCGCACGAACTTGCCCGTTTCGGTCAGTTCTTTAAGCGTTTTTACGCCGCAGTACCCCATGGAAGCGCGCAGCCCGCCCAAAAGCTGGTACACCACATCCCCCACCGCGCCGCGGAAAGGCACGCGGCCTTCCACGCCTTCCGGCACGAGTTTTTTGGCGTTTTCCTGGAAGTAACGGTCTCCGCTGCCGGCGCGCATAGCGGCCGAGGAGCCCATCCCGCGGTAGGTTTTAAATGCGCGGCCGTTATAAATGACGTTTTCGCCCGGCGATTCGGTCGTACCCGCAAACAGCGAGCCCAGCATACACGCGCTGGCCCCGGCGGCAATCGCTTTGGCGATGTCGCCCGAGTATTTAATGCCGCCGTCGGCAATAATGGGGATATCGTATTTTTTAGCGGCCTGGTAGCAGTCGTAAATAGCGGTAATCTGCGGCATACCGATGCCGGCCACCACGCGCGTGGTGCAAATGGCGCCCGGGCCGATACCCACTTTTACGCAGTCCGCCCCCGCTTTGATTAAGTCTTCCGTCGCCTGTGCGGTGGCTACGTTGCCGGCGATGAGCTGGCAGTGCGGAAAGGCGGCTTTAATTTTGGCAACGGCTTCCAATACGCCCTGGCTGTGGCCGTGCGCCGTATCCAGCACCAGCACGTCCGCCTCGGCCTTTAAAAGCGCTTCGGCGCGGGCCAGCATATCTTTGGTAATGCCCAGCGCGGCCCCGACGAGAAGCCTGCCCTGCGCGTCGCGCGCGCAGTTCGGGTACTGGATGCTTTTTTCAATATCTTTAATGGTAATCAGCCCCTGCAGGCGGCCCTCTTCATCCACCAGCGGCAGTTTTTCAATACGGTGCTTTTGCAAAATGTTGCGCGCTTCTTTAAGCGAAGTGCCCACCCGCGCGGTAACCAGGTTCTCCCGGGTCATCAGTTCCGCAATCAGGCGCGAGCCGTCCTGCTCAAAACGCATATCGCGGTTGGTGATAATGCCCACCAGCTTTTCATCCGCGTCCACTATCGGCACTCCGGAAATGCGGTATTTGGCCGTAAGCTCCCAGGCCCGCTGGAGGGTGTCTTCGGGATGCAGGAAAAAGGGATTGGAGATAACGCCGTTGTCGCTTCTTTTTACGGCGTCCACTTCGGCGGCCTGGCGGGCGGCGGGCATATTTTTGTGAATAATGCCGATACCCCCTTCGCGCGCGACGGCAATAGCCATGCGCGACTCGGTTACCGTATCCATACCGGCGCTCATCAGCGGAATGTTAAGTTTGATTTTTTGGGTCAGGCGCGTGTGGAGTTTTACGTCTTTGGGCAACACCTGCGAGTGCTGCGGGATGAGAAGTACGTCGTCAAAGGTCAAACCTTCTTTGGAAAACTTGTCGTCCATATTCCTCCGGGAGATAAGCTTTCTTCTTATTATATCATATTCCCTCCGAACGCCGTCTGTATATGGTTACTTACCGGTAGGTAGATTTATACCCTTGAAAAAGCTATAATTTATACATATGAAAAAGACTATTTTGCTTATTTCCCTCTTCTGCTGGGCCGGACTGCTTTCGGCCCAAACGCCCGCCGCCACGGTGGGGCGCGTATCGGCTTCGTCCACCCGAATGAGCCCGCAAACGCTTCAAAAACGTTTTTTATTAAAACCCGGGGACGAATTCACCCCCGAAGCCTACGAAAAAGCGCAGGACGACCTGCACAACCTGCGCGTATTTAAAAAGCTGGATTTCAACGCCGAGCCCCAAAACGGCCGGGTAAACATTGACATCACCGCCGAAGACGGTTATTACCTTTTCCCCCTCGCGTTTGCGGCCGGAGGAGGCAAAAGCGCGGCCGCCGTGTCGCTGGCGGCGGGCAACCTGTTTAAACAGGGCGAAAGCACGTTTTTCTTTGCGGGCGGCAGTGAAGACGGTTTCTCCGCCAGCGCGGGAGCCAGCGTGGGGGACGATTTTTTCTCCGTCAATTTCACCAAACTTAATTTTGACCAGCGTTTCTACCAAGACTACTGGAGCAACACCTTCGGCGTGTTTTCCACCACCGACGACGAAGACGAATACAACAGCCGCCTGCTGGGCCAAATACACACCAAAAAAGAACAAATTTCCCTTACCTATATGCGCCGCCTTTCGCGCACGCTGAGCGCGTTCATACGCCCGGAATACGTGCGCTATACCTATTCCCAAAACAGACTGGACGGCGGCAATCACAATCAGGTTACCGCCGGCCTGCGCCTATCCGACGATATTCGCCAGGGAGCCAACATGGGCGCGCTGTCCGGCTACGGGCTGACGGATAAAAAGAAAAGCCTGCAGAACCTGCCCCGCGCACGGCACGGCTATGTGGCGGACGTTTTTTATACCTCCGGAGGAGACTGGACCGGGAGCGATTACGACATCTCCAAACTCGGCCTGGACGCGGCCTGGGTGCTGGAGCTGAAAAACCGCCATATGCTGGTGGTGGAAGCCCGCGCGCAGGACGCGTTTAAAGCGTCGTTTAGCGACGAAATCGTATCCACCGATTTACTCAGCGGGATGGGCCGCTACGACCGCCAGATACGCGGTTCGCGCGGTGCGGGGGCGGCGGCTTCGTTTATCTATTATCTCCTGCGCAACGACACGGGGCTCCTCTCCATCGCGCCCTTTTATGAAATCGCCTACGTCTATGCGGGCGGCGGCTACCGCCCCCACAGCGGAACGGGCGGCACGCTGTCTTACAAATTGTGGCGGTTTCCGTTCCCGGTCGGCATCAATTATACGCGCAACCTGCAGGACGGAAGCGACCAGGTGGGATTTGTTATCGGGGGAAGCTTCTAAAACTTATACAAGGGAAAAGCTCCGGCCAAACAGCCGGAGCTTTTTTATGGCCCCGCCACGCAAAACAATACATTTATAAGCGCAGGCGGCGCGATTGCTATCCGCTGTCTTCGCGGCGGCCCAATCTAACCCTTTTTACGGGGTTGCGCGCCGCGTGTGAAATTATATACTGGGGATACACAGTAAACGGTCCCAAAACAGGGCTTTGTGTAAATAAGAAGCACCAACGGAGGGTAAATATATGGGAATGAAAGGAAGAGAAATTGTAGAAAGAGCGGGGGTAGACGTAGACGCTCTTATTAAACTCCTCAACAAAGCGTACAGCGACGAATGGCTGGCGTATTATCAGTATTGGGTAGGCGCACGCATCGCCTCCGGGCCCATGGCACCGGCCTTAATCCCGGAGCTGGAAGAACACGCCGCAGAAGAGCTGGACCACGCCACCAAACTGGCCAAACGCATTATTGAACTGGGCGGCACCCCGGTGCTGAGCCCGGAGGAATGGTACAAACAAAGCACGTGCGGCTATTTGGTCCCGTCGGACCCGGACGCCGCAATCCTGCTTAAACAAAACATTCAGGGCGAACGCTGCGCGATTGAAGTGTACAGCAAACTGCTTGACGTGGTGAAAGGCAAAGATATGATCACGGGCAACCTGATCCGCAAAATTCTGGAAGAAGAAGTGGAACACGAGCAGGACCTGGAAGACATCGGCCAGGATTACCTGGGCGGTAAAGCCAAATCCGGCTCCTGCGGCTGCTCCAAAAAATAATTCGCCCGCATCAACCGAAAAGGCCCTCGCAAAGAGGGCCTTTTTTATGCACGGCGCAGAAAATCTATTTCAGCACGGGGTACGGCTCAAACACTTTGCCCGACACCACGACATTTTTCCCCCGGCGTTCCTCCGGCGTTTTGATGGCGTTTTCCACCCGTTCGCTGCGCGTAAACGGCACCGCCGAAAAAACCGTGTGCGAAGCCGAGAACTTCTTTACCCACTCTTCAAACGGCGCGGGCGACTCGCCCGTTAAAAATTTATCCGCCACCACCGGGGTAAAGCGGCCGTCCCGGTTCATGATGAGCAGCGTGGCCGTATGGTAACGCCACGGCGGCGCGGAAGCGCCGTCCGCCAGCACAAAATGCTCCCCCCGCGCCGGACGCAAAAACTCGCCGGAGGCGGGCCGCGCCACTACCCGGTATATACGCATCAGCCCCCAGTTTGCCGAACGGGAAGCCACCGCTTCGCACGCGCACCGCCCGAACAGATAACTGCAGTAATTGCACTCGTCGCTTACGTAACGGTACAGCCGCTGCATGGTACTTTTGGAAGGTTTGATTTTGGTGTCCAGGGCCGACAAATCAGGCTGGGGCTGTTCAAACACCACCACCTGCCGCCGCCCCTGCTCCACCGCGCGCCGCAGCCATTTGGCCAGCAGTTCTTTATCGGCCACGTTCACGGCCCCGCGCAGCAAGTTCTTTTCGGCCAGGCGGTAACCGCCGCCGGGCGCGGCCGGATGCGCCGAGCGCGCAAGCACCTGCAAAAACGCCAGTTCGCGCCGGTCGTTTAACGGGTCCTGCGCATTATAGGCGGGCAGTTTGGCCTTGGCGAAAAATTCCGTCAGCCAGGCTTTTATTTCTTTTTTATGCTCTTGATAAAACGAAGCGGCTTTGGACGCGTCAAAAGGTCTGCGCGCCATGCCAAATCCGTCCAGCACGCCCAGGTAATTAAACGTCAGTTTGCCCGGCACGTCCGTGGCGTAGGCCGCGGTGCTGACGTACATATTAAACAGGTAAAAAGCCGTGGCGCGCACGTGTTGGTCCGTTACGCCCACATCAAACAGTCTCTCCCAAAAACCCGGGCCGCCGGGCACCTGCCCGCTGGGAAAATAAAAGCGCATCATATACAGGCGGTTCATCCCGGGGTTCTTCTGTACGCTGCGGCGCATGCGCACCGCTTTTTCAAGCGCCGAAGAAAACGGCGTGCGGTATCCGCTTTCCCGGGCAAAGCCAACCCCGCAAAGCGCCGCCGCCAAAAATGCCGGAATAAAAAGACGCAACACTTTTTGCATACGTAATAGTATAGAAAAACGCGCCGCCTCAAACAAGGGCCAAAAGGCCCGCCGCGCCGGGCCCAAAAGACCCACGCACATCCGGCCACAACGCGCGCGGATTATATTATAATATAGGGGACGTCTCACCAAAGTTTCAAAGGAGATTATCAAATGTGGTATGGAATTGCCGCCCTGAGACCCTTTGAACAATATGCGCTGTTCGGCGTGTTGTTCATTGCGATTCTGGGGCTTTTATACGCGCTGTTCCTGCGCAAACAGGTTACCAGCGAAGAAACCGGCACCCCTGAAATGTTAAAAGTATGGGGAGCCATCAAAGAAGGCGCCAACGCCTATCTTAAAAGACAGCTCAAAACCATCCTTCCGCTTATCGGATTGTTGACAGTCTGCCTTTTCCTTTCCGTTTACATCGTCCCGGTGTCCCAGGATTCCATGGAACGGTTTGCCGGTCTGTCCCCAGAGAAAGTAAAACTCATCGCCGCTTTCGGGCGCGCGGGCGCGTTCATTTTGGGCGCGGTGTTTTCGCTTCTGGTCGGCCAGCTGGGAATGCGTATCGCCGTGGACGCCAACGTCCGCGTGGCGGCCGCTTCCAAACGCAGCTTTGGCGACGCGCTTAAAATCGCGTACCGCGCCGGCACCGTAACGGGTATGCTTACCGACGGTTTGGGCCTGTTCGGCGGAACCATTATTTTCATTATTTTCGGCATCGCCGCGCCGGACGCCCTGCTGGGCTTCGGTTTCGGCGGTACGCTCCTTGCGCTCTTTATGCGCGTGGGCGGCGGCATTTACACCAAAGCGGCCGACGTAGGCGCCGACCTGGTGGGTAAAGTGGAAGCGGGCATCCCCGAAGATGACCCGCGCAACCCCGCCGTCGTGGCGGACCTGGTGGGCGACAACGTGGGCGACTGCGCCGGTATGGCCGCGGACATCTTTGAATCCTACGAAGTCACCATCGTCTCCGGCCTGATTTTGGGTATCGCGCTGTGGAGAATCACCGGCCACCACGAGTGGATTGTGTATCCCCTCCTGGTGCGCGGTATCGGCGTGCTGTGCTCCATCATCGGCACCTATGCGGTAAAAGATTCCAAACGCACCGCCGGCAACGCGATGAAAGCCATTTTCAAAGGCTACAGCATCTCGGCCACCATTTCGGTGATTATTTTCGGCGTGCTGGCGTACTTCTATATGAACACCGTGCCCGGCGGCTGGTGGAGACCTTTCGCCGCCACCACCATCGGTATTCTGCTGGCTATCACCATTGACCGCCTGACCGAATACTTTACCGGCACGGAAAACAAACCCGTGCAGGAAATCAAAAAATCCACGTCCACCGGCCCCGCAACGACCATTCTGTCCGGCATCGCGGTGGGCTTTGAATCGGCCGTGTGGACGACGCTGGTCATCGCGGCGTCCATCTTCTGCTCCGTCGTCATTTTCGGCACGATTGACGGTTTGTCCCCCGTGGAAAAATTCAACTTCATTCTCTACGGCGTGGCCATGACCGGTATCGGTATGCTGACTTTAACCGGCAACAACGTGGCGATGGACTCCTTCGGCCCCATCGCCGACAACGCCAACGGCATCGGCGAAATGGCCTGGCACGGGCAGGAAGACGAAGACACCAAAAAAGCCCGCCAGATTATGGCCGACCTGGACGGCGTGGGCAACACCACCAAAGCCATTACCAAAGGCGTAGCCATCGGCTCGGCGGTGATTGCGGCCGTGTCGCTGTTTGCTTCTTATATGGTGGACGTGAGCAACGTCCAGCGTCTGCTTAACGACGCCTGGGCCGCCGCCGGAGAAGCCAAAGTGCTTACGCTTTTGTCGCAGGTGGGCATTGTGGTTTCCAACCCGGTCGTGTTCGTGGGTATGCTGGTGGGTGCGGCGCTGCCGTGGCTGTTCTCTTCTTTCGCCATTAACGCCGTCAGCCGCGCGGCCGCGCTGATTGTGCAGGAAGTGCGCCGCCAGTTTAAAGGCGGGGTGCTGGAAGGCAAAGCCCGGCCCGATTATACGCGCGCCGTAAGCATTTCCACCGTCGCCGCGCAGAAAGAACTGATTATTCTGGCGCTTTTGGGCATCGTGTCCCCGGTAGTGGTCGGTCTGGCCTTCGGCGTGGAAGCCCTGGGCGGATTCTTAGCCGGGATTATCGTCTCCGGCCAGCTTCTGGCGGTATTTATGTCCAACGCCGGCGGCAGCTGGGATAACGCCA
>DCTQ01000044.1:13963-14638 GCA_002329395.1 Candidatus Avelusimicrobium alvi
GAAAAGACACAGCCGGCCCCGCCGTCAACCCGCTGATTAAAGTGGTGAACATGGTGGCCGTTATCGTGGCTCCCATCATCGTGAACTACCACAACGATTTTACCCCCTTGGGCAAAATCGGCTGGGTAATCGTTATTTTCCTGCTCGCCGTGTTGAGCTGGGCCATTTTGTCCAGCAAAAAACCTGCGCAGGAAATCGGTTCCGACAAATAAGTTTCAGGCTGTAAAAACCCCCGNNCCCCCGCTTCCTGACAGAAGCGGGGGTTTTTATATCGGTCCGTTACCAGTTCAGCACATTATTTTCGGCCCACTCGGTGCACATCTGCCGCTGGTACGGTGTGGCTCTGGAATACAGCGAACACATCCGTTTGCCGTCTTGCTTGATAGCCAGCGAATAGACCTTTTCCCCGCTGGTATCGTTTTCGTCCACCCGGCGGCTGACTAAAGCGATATAGCCGCTGAGTCCGTGTGCGCTCGCCGAAAAAATAAAGTACCGCCCAACTTGGTCCGGCAGATGCCCGTATTTGTCGCTGCCCGCGTATCCGACATCCAAATCATTGATGTCTTTGGTATAAGAACCGTTTGCCATAAAATACATCCGGTTGGCGCGCGCGATAGTTTCCACCGCCGATACGGCTTCCGCCATACGGGCTTTTTCCACCGCTTTTTCATACTG
>DCTQ01000036.1 GCA_002329395.1 Candidatus Avelusimicrobium alvi
TTTTTTTTTTGATAAATTGGGAATATCAACTTATATAACTAGGGGGATATATCCCGTGCAGAAAAGCCTCGGATTTACGCTAATAGAGCTGTTAGTGGTCGTTTTAATTATCGGTATTTTGTCGGCTGTCGCGCTGCCGCAGTATGAAAAAGCGGTAATGAAATCCCGCTTTGCCAATATGCGCCAGCTGGCCGCACAATATAAAACGGCGGAAGAAGCTTATTATATGGCCAACGGCGTGTATACCAATATCACCGCAAACCTGGATTTATCTTTCCCGGGCTGTCGGCTGCTAGCCGATACACTGGTGTGCGACAATTATTTTATCCTGGACCCGCTTCTTTCCAGCTCGGACGGAGCGAATCCCTCAGCCGCCAACTTACAGTTGGCATATTGTCCGGCTTATGCGGGTTCCGCACCCACCTATTCGGACTGCCACACCCGCGCCGATTTTATCTATACCGTTTGGCTGACGCACTCCGCCAAGCCGGACCAGACCGAATGCCTGGGGAAAACGGAACAGGGCCGGATACTGTGTAAAAGCTTATCCTGACTTGTTGGCCTTTTACGCAAAAAGCCCCGCTGTAAAAGCGGGGCTTTCTATTATAAGCAGGAAGCAAAATCAGATTTCGGGAATTTTCGTGCGCGCCGCCGCAAATAAAATGGCGGCTATCATACTTTGCGCGTCGGCCTGGTACTTGCCGGCGATGTCAAACGCGGTGCCGTGCGTGGGAGAGGTGCGCAGAAATTTCAACCCGGCCGTTATGTGCACAATGGGTTCGCGCGCGGCCAGTTTTAAACCTAAAAGCGCCTGGTCGTGATACATACACAGCAGTCCGTCGTACTTGCCGTGCGCGTGGCTGGCCCACAGGCTGTCCGCCGGGAAAGGGCCCTCGGCCCGGATGTTTTGGCGGCGCAGCGCGCGGACCGCCGGCTCAAGGACGGCGCGTTCCTCCGTGCCGAATTTGCCGTTGTCTCCCGCGTGCGGATTTAGTGCGCACAGCGCGATGCGCGGCTTGGCGATGCCCAGCCGCTTGAGCGCCTGCACGAAGTTCCGCGCGGCGTGCGTTACGCGCGCTTTGGTAAGCAGGCGCGGTAAATCGGCCACGGCGAAATGTTCGGTTACCAGCGCGCAGCGTATCGGGCCGCTGACAAACATCATCAGCCCGTCTTTGCCCGCGCGTTCGCGCAGAAACTCGGTGTGCCCGACATACGGAATGTTGGACAGCGCCCAGCTTTGTTTGGAAATCGGTGCGGTAACCAGCGAACAGCCCGATCCCATAGCCAGCTTGCAGCCGAGTTCCACGGCTTTAAACGACGAAAGACCGCCTGCGGCGGTGGGGCCGTGGGGGGCGTCCTGCAGGCATTCGCAGGAATCCATACCGACCAGCCGCGCGAGGCTGTCGGTAAATCCCGCGCGGATAAGCGAACACGGCTCCCCAATAACAATCGGGGAGCAGGCGTGCTGCACCAAGGGGCTTTTTAAAGCTTTAACGGTTACTTCCGGCCCGATGCCTAACGGGTCTCCGGCAGTTATAAATACAACAGGTTTCATGACTTGTCCAAGTACAATTAAACTCAAAAAGGGAGGCGAGGAACCGGTAACCCTTTATCAACTAATTGAACAAAATTTCCAAGTCGTTCTTATTTGTCGGTTTCAGCGTTTTTTGTTTCGGTTTTGGCTTTAGCGTCTTTGGTCTGCGCCGGAGCGGCCTTGGCGGCGGTTTCTTCCAACAAAGCGTCCGATTCAAATGTTTTGGTAACTTTTACGTCGGCTTTGTTATACAATTCTTCAATATATTCGCCCATAGCCATCTGTACGCGCTGTTGGGCGAGGTATTGGGCCAAGTCTTTGGAGATGTCGTCGTAGGAAATGGATTTTTCAGCCCGTTTTTCTTTGATTTTAATGATGTGGAACCCCACGTCGCTTTTAATCGGGTCGCTTACTTTGCCGACGGCGAGGGTGAAGGCTTTGTCGTCAATGGCTTTGGGGGCCACGCCTTTAATCAAAATCATATCGCCGCCGCTGGCGAGGGCGTTTTTGTCTTCGGTGTATTTTTTGACCGCGGCGGAAAAGTCCAGCCCGCCGTCAATTTCTTTTTTAATCTGTTTGGCGAGCTCTTCTTTTTTCTTCACATCTTCGGGTTTCATATCTTTGGTAACGGTTAAATAAATGTGCCCGATGCGCACCTGTTCGGCGGTAAGCTGCTGGAGTTTGGCGGCAATGGCCTGGGCTTCTTTAAGTTTTACTGGGTCTTCTTTTTCCAGGGCTTTGATTTTTTTGGTGTTGTTTTTCATTACCGCTTCCACGTTGGCGTAAAGCGCTTTGGCGTCGGCTTCTTCCACGGGTTTGACGGAGGACTGGAGTTTCTGCTCCATCAGTTTGCGCACGGCGATGTCTTTTTCCAGTTTTTTCTTATATGTTTTAAAGCTCATCCCCTGTTTTTTAAGCGCTTCGTTAAAGCGTTTGTCCGCGCCTTTGGGGTCTTGTTTGCCGGTTACTTCATCAATGATAAAGCGCGTTTTGATTTCGTTCACGCCCGCATCCAGTTCCGAATCTTTCACCTGGATTTTCTGTTCTTCGGCGGCCTGGTACAAAAGCTCTTTGGAAATGAGTTCTTTTAACACTTCGCGGCCCAGCACGTCTTTGGCGTACGGTTTTTCTAAAAATTGCGGCGCGGCGGCCTGGTATTGTTCCACGACGCCTTCCAGATAGGTGTCGTATTCAGAGGCCAGCACCGGCCGTCCGTTGACCGTGGCGACGGACGATTCCATCACCTTGGCCTGCAGGTTCACCCCGAGGGCCGCCAAGCAGACGGCCAAAAACAGTTTATTCGCTTTTTTCATATATCACAACCTCGTATTTGTTTTTTAAAGATTCTAAAACGTTGTCCAGCTTTTTGTTTTCCAGCACTTCCCGGATGCGCGGCTCGGCTTCTTTGCGCGAGAGCCGTTTTTCATTGGTCTTCATTATTATATGAAATCCCTGCGCGGTTTTGAAAAAACCTTGCACGCTTCCGGCGGGGGAGTTTGCCGCGATGACCTCAATGTTGGCCAGGTATTCGCCCGGCATAAACGAAAGCGTTTTAAGCGTTTGCGGCGCGGCGCTGTATTGGCGTTCCAGCTCTTTCCAGCGCGAAGGAGACGCTTTTAGCGCGCGGAGCACCTGGTCGGCGGTTTGGGCATTGTCCACAATAATTTGGCGGACCGTCATCTCGTAGGGATACTTTTTGTAATACTCGGCGATTTCTTCGTCCGTTACGGCAGTTACGCCCGCTTCCTGCAGTTTGTCGTACCACATACGTTCCAGCGTCTGTTCGGCAAATTGCTGGTAAATTTCGGCCATTTGGGCGCGTTTGTCGTCCATGAGGGAAAGGTAAATGTCGGACTGGTCCAGCCCTTCTTCTTTGGCGGCGGCGGAAATGAGTTTCTCGCGCGTGATAATCTGCAGCAGGTTCTGCCGCCCGATGGGCGTTTTGGCAAACTCGCGGTCCTCTTTGGACAAGAGGGCCGTGCGTGCGTCAATATCCTGCTGTGTGATGGTTTCGCCTCCCACGCGGGCGGCGGTTCCTTCGGGCAGCGGAGCTTCTTTTTGGCAGCCCCACGCCAGGAGCAGCAGGACGGGTAAAATCAACCGGTTTTTCATATGCATATACTATATCATTTTTGCGGTTTTAAAATTCTTTCAAAAAAAGAAAGCGTTTCGCGCGCAAATGCGGCGGGGTCCTTGCCCTGCGGCGCGGTCAGGCGCAGGCCGTCCCCGTTTTTGGATTTGACGAATTCCACCCCCTGCGGGCCGAAGCGGTTGAACAGTTCGCCGGGCAGCGTGGGAGGCATTTGAAAATGGCGCGTAAACAGCAGTTCCAGCTGTCCGTCCAGCCAGTCCACGTGGTATATTTCCAGCCGTCCGGCGCGGGCAGACAGGCGGAACAGCTCCGTCAGATTCAGTACTTCCGGCGGCACGGGGCCGCTTAAATCGGCCAGGCGCGCCAGGACGGTTTGCGCCTTGGCTTCGTCCGCGCTCATCAGTTCTTTGTAATACTTCAGGCGTTCTGCGTCGTCGGGCACATAGTCGGGCGGAATATACGCGGGCACCGGCAGGTTGACCTTGGCGCGCAGATTGCGTTCCGGGCGTTCGCCCTTTAACTTTTTAACTTCGGCGGCCACCAAATCGCAGTACAGGCTCAGCCCCACTTCGTTAACATAGCCGTGCTGTTTGACGCCCAGTAAATCGCCCGCGCCGCGTATTTCCATATCGCGAAGCGCCAGGCGGAACCCGCTGCCCAGCTCGCCGAATTCCATCAGCGCGGCCAGCCGCTGGCGGGCCTCTTCGGTGGGATCTTTTTCCTCTTTGGGCTTCCAGTAGACGGCGGCCAGGTCGGCAAAGTTGTTGTCTTCGGGCTCGGATTTTTTAAACAGCCAGTCCGGGTGGAACAAGTAGCAGTAGGCTTTGGTGCTGCCGCGGCCGATGCGCCCGCGCAGCTGGTAGAGCTGGGCGAGACCGAAATTGTGCGCGTTTTCAATAATCAGGGTGTTGGCGTTGGTGATGTCAATGCCGGACTCTATGATGGTGGAGGCCAGCAGAATATCATATTTGCCGTTGTTAAAATCCCACAGCGTTTGCTCCAGTTCTTTTTCATCCATCTGGCCGTGCGCCATGCAAATGCGCGCCTGAGGCACGAGCTGTTTTAGAAATAAATAGCGCGATTCCATACTCTGCACGCTGTTGTAGACGTAGTAAATCTGCCCGCCGCGCGCGAGTTCCTGCGTAATGGCCGCCGCCGCGAGTTCGTTATTCCACGCGGTAACGACGGTTTTAATGGGCGTGCGTCCGCGGGGGGGCGTGTCAATCAGCGAAATGTCGCGCAGGGAGGAAAGCGATTGGTTTAACGTGCGCGGGATAGGCGTGGCGCTTAACATTAAGGAGTGTACGCCGGCGCTTTTGGCGCGGATTTTTTCTTTCTGTTTCACGCCGAAGCGGTGTTCTTCGTCAATAATCACGAGGCCCAGGTCTTTAAACGCAATGTCTTTGCTCATCAGCCGGTGGGTGCCGATGATAATGTCGCACACGCCGGTTTTCAATTCTTCCACCACGGCTTTTTGTTCTTTGGCGGTTTGGAAGCGGCACAGCATACGCACGTTGACCGGGAACCCCGCAAGGCGTTTGGAAAACGTTTTATAATGCTGGGCGGCCAAAATGGTGGTGGGCACCAGCAGCATCACCTGCTTACCCGACAGCGCCACTTTCAGCGCCGCGCGCATAGCCACTTCGGTCTTGCCGAAGCCCACATCTCCCACCAGAACGCGGTCCATAGGTTTGGGCAGGTCCAGGTCGTGCAGGGTGGCCTCAATGGCCTGTTCCTGGCCGGGCGTGAGTATGTAAGGGAAGGAATCCGCAAATTCCTGTTCAATGCGCGGGTCCCCCGGTACTTCGGGCGCGGGGGTGGCCTGGCGCAGGGCTTCCAGCTTTAAAATTTCTTTGGCGGCTTTTTGGGCTTCTTCTTTGACGCGTTTTTTGACGTCTTTCCACGCCGCTCCGCCCAGGGCGGACAGCACCGGCCGCTTTCCGCCCGCGCCGATGTACTTTTGCACTTTTTTAAAGTCGTACATCGGAACATACAGCCGGCTGCCCCGGCGGTATTCAATAATCAGGCAGTCGGTGGGGTTTTCGTCTTTGTCCATTACTTCCAGGCCGAGGTAGCGGCCCACGCCGTGCTCCTGATGGACGACGTAATCCCCGGCTTCCAACTCTTTAAAGCGCACGCGTTTGGCGCCTTCCACGTCAAAGCGTTTAATCACGTTGGCCGCGGAAAAACGGCGGCTTAAAATTTCGTTGGTGGTAATCAGGGCAAAGCGGTCCTCGGGGCTGGCAAATCCCTGCGTTAAGGAGGATATTTTAAACGCGGTTTTTTGCAGATGCGGATAATCGGCCGCCAGTTCGGTCATGCGGTCCAGCTCGCCGCGGTTTAAACAGCAGACGGTAACGGTCATTCCCCGCTCGGAAAGCGAGGCGACCTCCCGGTCCAGCAGGTCCATATTGGCGTTGAAAGCAATGTTGGCTTTTAAATTACAGTTTACGCCGTCCGCCGCCGGAAGCAGCGTGGTTACCGCGCAGCCGGGGTAATCCGCCGGATTAAAATCTTTGTCCGGCTCGTCAAATATAAAAGAATAGTTGTGGGCATAGTCCGCAAGCGAGGCCGGGGTGTTTTCAAACGCCAGCGGGATGATGACGGCTTCGTCCGCGTGTTCTTTAGTGTTTTGGGTGTCCAGGTCAAACGCACTGATGACGTCTATGCGGTTACCCGCAAAATAGAGGCGCAGGGGTTCGGGGCGGTTGAGGCAGAAAATGTCCACCACGCTTCCGCGTGCGGCGTATTGGCCGGGCACTTCGGCGTAGTCGTCGCGGGTGTAGCCGGCGGCTTCCAGGCGGTCTAACAGTTCCTGGCGGCGCAGGGTGTCTCCCCGGCGCACGGTAAACAGCCGCTTTTTGAATTCTTCCGGGTCCGGCAGGGGCAGCGAAAGCGCTTCGTAATGCGCGCTCAGGAGCCGGGGGCCGGACGCGGGGGACAGTAAATCGTACAGCGCGTTCATGCGCCCGGTGTCGGTGTCCGGCAGGGTAAAAATCTGCGCGCCGCGCGGCGCAAATTCGCGGGCGGCGCTGTCAAAATCGTCGGTTTCGCGGGAGGTGACAAACAGGGCGTTCTGCCCGTTGTTGAGGTATTTTTGGCAAACAAAGTACGCCTTCGCGGCGCCGTTGGGCAGCCCGTAGTAGCGGGTGGGGTGCGTCTGTATTTTGTCTGTCATAAGCCGCTTGCGTTCCGTGAACGCGGCGGAACGGAACCGTTAAAAGCTCTGCGGTTCGGTCCCGGCGATGAAAGCTTCCAAAAATTTGTTGCGCTCGGTCGGCATGGCCAGTTTGCCCGTCAGCGGATTGACGTAAGCGAACGAAATGCCTTCCGGCACGGCAAAATCTTCGTTGGGTTCGTCTTTAAGCACTTCCTGCATAATGGCCGTCCACCAGCGGGCGGTGGTGCTGCCGGTAAAGCGGGCGCCCTGTTCGTGGGAAGTGTCGTCGTCGTAGCCCATCCAGGCGGCCGCCGCGGTGCGCGGGGTCATTCCCACAAACCACATATCGCGGTGGCTTTGGGTGGTGCCCGTTTTGCCCGCAATACTGCGGCCCAGGCGCGATACATACGCGCCGCTTCCGCGCTGGACGACGCCTTTCATCATATTGACTAACAGATACGAGTCTTGCGGCGAGAAGGCGGCCTCTTCAATCGGCACGTGCTGTTCCAAAATCCGTCCGTTGGCGTCTTCCACGCGTTCAATATAATAATTGTCCGTATGAATGCCGCCGTTGGCGAAGGTGGACAGCGCGGCTAAATGCTCGTCCATCGCCAGTACGCTTACGCCCAGCGCCAGCGCGGGAACGCGCGGCAGATTGGCGGTGATGCCCGCTTTGCGCGCCACGCGCACCACGGCGGGTACGCCCACGGCGTCAATTAAGTTTACGGCCACGAGGTTTTTGGATTTTTCAAGCGCTTTTCTAAGCG
The DNA here is from genome assembly GCA_002329395.1 of Candidatus Avelusimicrobium alvi. Taxonomy (GTDB): domain Bacteria; phylum Elusimicrobiota; class Elusimicrobia; order Elusimicrobiales; family Elusimicrobiaceae; genus Avelusimicrobium; species Avelusimicrobium alvi. The sequence goes on from DCTQ01000036.1 coordinate 7,554, forward strand.
TAATCCATCCTTCGTTGCGGCCGCCGTAGTTTTGCGGCACCCAAACGTTAAAATCTTTGCTGGCGATGAAAGATTGCTTGGCCAGGTCCAGCGAGTATAAATCGGCGTTTTCGTCAAATGTGCGCCAGTTGCGCCCGTCGTAATAGAACATGGTGGGCAAGTCTTTAACCAAGGTTGCGGGAGTGTAGCCTTTTTGCAAAGCGGCCATCCATACGTACGGTTTAAACGACGAGCCCGGCTGGCGTTTGGCCTGCGTGGCGCGGTTGAATTTGCTTTCGTCAAAGCCGCGTCCGCCCACCAGCACGCGCACCGCCCCGGTTTTAACGTCGCGCACCATAAACGCGCCCTGCAGGCGGGGATATTCGGCCTGCGGGTCTTTGGGTTCGGTTTCTTCCTGATTGGGGTCTTCCGCTTCGGCTTCCGTGTCGTGCGGGTCTATTTCAATGCCCAGGCCTTTGGCCACCTGTTCGTCAAACTGCTGGAGCCACTGGTTCATAATTTTTTCGGCGGCGGCCTGCTGTTCAATGTCTACGGTGGTGTAAATGTTCAGCCCCGCTTTCCACAACACGTCCATCCCGTACTTGGGTTCCAGCATACGGCGGATGTGTTCAATAAAGTATTGCCCCGGCGCGGCTTCGGCCACGGGCGGTTTTTCGGGCAGGGGTTCCTGTTTGGCTTTTTCCAGCTCTTCTTTGGAAATATAATTCTGCTGGTGCATAACGTCCAGCACCAGGTTGCGCCGCTGGCGGGAAAGCGCCGGATTGGCGAACGGGTTGTAGCGGCCCGGCGCGGGAATCAGCCCCACGATAAGGGCGGCCTCGCCGGTGGTCAGTTCGGAAAGTTCTTTGTCAAAATACTTTTTGGCGGCGGCTTTTACGCCGTATGCGCCGCTGCCCAAGTAAATTTCATTCAGGTAGAGCTGCAAGATTTCGCGCTTGCTGAACTGGTGTTCTATCTGGATGGCTAAAATGATTTCGCGGATTTTGCGGATGATTTTCTTTTCCTGCGTTAAAAACACGCCGCGCGAAAGCTGCTGGGTAAGCGTGGAGGCGCCCTGTTTGGCGCGGCCGGTCAGCACGTCGTGCAGAATGGCGCGGATAATGCCTTTGACGGAAAAACCGGGGTGGGTGAAAAAATCGCGGTCTTCCATCGCCACTACGGCGTTTTGCAGGTCTACGGGAATGTCTTCCAGCGGCACCATGCTGCGCTTTTCAATGGAAAATTCGTGTATCAGGTTGTTGTTGCGGTCAAACACTTTGGTGGTGAGGGAAGGGGTATACTCTTCCATCTCGTACACCGGGGGCAGCCCGGAGAAAATGTAGCGCATAAACACCGCGCACAAAATGATGAAAACAAACAGCCCCGCCAGGGCGGAGAAAATAAACGGTTTGGAAGTGATAATTTTTTTAAAGCGTTTGCGCATACACTAAATTATATCAAAAATCCCCGTCCGCCACCGCTTATGCGCGGGAGCGGGTTTTTGGGTAGTAAAAAGCGGTGAAACATAGTAAAATAACAATATGGTGTATTAGAGGCTGCTTATGATTAAAAAACGAATTTCCAAGAAAAAGGAAGAGAGTTGCTGCGTTTTCTCCTGTCCTCAATGCAAAAAAAAGCCGGGCGCATCGTGCCCGGAGGGCGCCGTTCCTTTTTTATTGCAGACCAACGATTTGGAGTCTATTAAAAAGAACGGCGTGGACGGCTATGACGTGGTGGCGCTGGTGGACGCGAAAACGCGCCAGGTGGCCATTTTCAGCAATGTGTCCGGCCGGGTGTCTTTGCAGGATTTAAAAGAAGGCCGCCCGCTGCACCGCCAGGCGTTTGAACACGCTTTAAAAGGGCGCATACACCACTATGAATGGGGCCTTGAAAAAGCCGATAAACATTACTTTTACCAAAGTACGCTTATTCCCCTGCGTAATGCGCAGGGCGAGGTGGGCAACGTCCTTTCGCTCACGCGCGACATTACCAACTGGGGCGGCGGCTACCGCGCCGGGGATATGCTGCGCGAAGGCGCCTCCCCCCGGACGTTCTCGCAGATTTTGTTGGCCGCCCGCGAGGCGGAGAAAAAAGAGATTTCCAAAGCGCTTCACGATGAAATCGGTTCCGCGGCGGTTATTCTGACGGCTCTTTTAAGCCTGGTGAAAGCCAGCGTAAAAGAAGGGGACCGCAAACAGGCGCTGGCGGATATCGCCAAGCTGGACGCCCAAATTAAGGGCAGTATTGAGCGCGTGAAGAGCATTGTTGTGTCGCTTCGGCCGCCGAGCCTGGAAAACGACGGCGCTTTAGGCGGCTCCATCCGCGAGCTTTTGGAAAATATCAGCGGTTACGTGCATATTCCGCATACGTTTGAGTATGAACCGGTCAGCGGCGAAAACGGCGTTTCCGACAGCGTCAAAATTCTTCTTTACCGTATTGTACAGGAAGCGCTGAACAACATCGTCAAACATTCGCGCGCCAAGCATATATATGTGCTGTTAAAGCGCAAGAATGACGCCATCCGGCTGGTAGTGGAGGATGACGGAATCGGGTTTAAACCGCTCAAGCAGGGGTCCATCCGCAAGGTCGGACTGCTTGCCATGAAAGACAGCGTCAGGCTTCTGGGCGGCACCATATCCATAAAAAGCGCGCCGGGCAAAGGCACCCGTATTGAAGTCGTTTGCCCGTGCGTTGTATACGGGGGAAAAGAATGAAAAGAAAAATCGTATTGGCGGACGACCACGCCATCGTGCGTAACGGCGTAAAGGCCGTGCTGGAAAAGCTGGGCAAAAATATGGAAATCGTAGCCGAAATTTCCAACGGAAAAGATTTGGTGGACTATGCGCAGAAACACGGCGCCGACGTGTACGTGGTGGATATTTCCATGCCGGTGCTTAACGGGATTGAAGCCGTGGAGCGCATCGTCCGGCGCAACCCCGACGCCAAAGTGGTAATGCTCAGTATGTACGATGACCGCGTGTCGGTGGAGAAGTCTCTTAAAGCCGGCGCGAAAGGGTTTATTGTAAAAGTTTCCACCGCCCACGAAATCGTGGACGCTATTGAAGAAGTGGCGGCCGGGCGGTTTTATTTGTGCAGTAAGGTTTCCAAATACATCGTGCAGGGGTTTCTGGGCAAGTCTTCTTCCAGAAAGCGCGACGTAACCGGCCTTACTCCCAAAGAAAAAGAAGTGCTGCAGTTAATTGCCGAAGGCTACAGCAGCAAACAAATTGCCAAATCGTTCAATCTTTCCTTGAATACGATTCACGTGCACCGCAACAACATTATGAAGAAGCTCGGCATTCACAAACAGGCTGAACTGGTGCGTTACGCCATCAAGGAAGGCATTGCACAGCTATAAAGGATTATTATGCGTATTATTGCAGGAACCGCCCGCGGGCGGAAGATATTTTCCGTGTCCAAAAATTTGCCCGTAAAGCCGATTTCGGACCGTATTAAACAGTCTCTTTTTGACATTCTGCGCCCGCGCATCACCGCGGCCATTATGCTGGACTTGTTCGCCGGGACGGGGAATGTGTCGCTGGAGGCGTTGTCCCGCGGCGCGCTGAAAACCGTGATGGTGGACAAAGAGCCCGCGTGTATTAAAAACATTCACAGAAACCTGGAACACCTGGGCTTTGCGGACCGCGCCAAAGTGCTGCGCGGGGACGTGTTAAAACCGCTGGACTGGCTGATGCCCTACAGCGACAACGAAGGCTACGATATCATTTTTATGGGCCCGCCCTACCGCGACATTAACAACAAAATGCTTTCGCTCTCGCAGCCCGCTTTGCAGAACGTGGCCGACTCGCGCCTGTTGGCGCCCGACGGCATTATCGTATTGCAAAACCACAAAACCGAAGAATTCGCCGTACCGCAGGGCCTGGAAATTTACCGCGTGGAAAAATACGGAGATACCTTGGTGCACTTCCTGCGCGCCGCCGCGCCCAAGAAAGAAAAAGAGGCCGCGCATGTATAGCGACGTATACGAATTAAATTACTCCAAAATCAAAACGTATCAGGAGTGCCCGGTTTTGTATAAGTATAAGTACATAGAAGGTAAGCGCGAGGGGCTGGTGCCTGCCTCGTCTTTAGGGGTGTCCATTCACCGTGCGCTGGAAGAATACCATAAACACTGCAACGACCCGGCGGAGCTGCTTGCTTATTACGACGACTGCTGGCTCGGCGCCGGCTACTCCAGCGCGGGCGAACAGATGGAGTGGTATTTAAAAGGCAAAAAAATGCTGGAAACGTACGCGCAGGCCGAGTACGAACGCAAAACCACCGTGGACAGCGCCGAACGCGAATTTATTTTTCAGGAAGGCCAGTGGACGCTGCGCGGCAAAATTGACCGCATTGACAAACACCCGGACGGCTCGTGGGAAGTGATTGATTATAAAACGGGTACGGATGTGGATTTGTCTTTGCCGGTAACGGAATCCCTGCAGATGGGCATTTATGCCGTGGGCGCGCGCCGCGCGTGGAATATGCAAAAAGGCCGGGCCACTTTTTACTTTGTGGCGTTTAACCAAAAAGTCAGCGCGCCGTTTGACGCGTTTGACGAAAAGAAAATTCTGGATACGTTCATCAGCATCGGCAAAAAAATAGAAGCGGGCGATTTTGAACCGAATTTGGAGCATTGCGCCGAATGCCCGTTCAATACGCGGTGCGAACATTCGGCTTTAGCCAAACAAGCGCAGTAACCCGCGCGGAATTTACTAAAGCCTGCCTTATCCGGCGGGCTTTTGGTTTTTGGGGAGTATATGAAAGACTTGATTAAAAAAGCAAAACGCATTGTATTTAAATTCGGCACCAACGCTTTAAGCACCGAAAGCGGAGACCTCGCGCTCTCGCGCCTGTATTCGTTTATGGAGGATATCGCCGCCCTGCGCGCGCAGGGAAAAGAAGTGATGGTTGTTACTTCCGGCGCGGTGGGGATGGGCAAAAGACGCCTGGGCCTCACCAGCGCGCCCGACGTGGTTTCTTTAAAACAGGCCTGTGCGGCGGTGGGGCAGATCAGCCTGATGAAATTTTACGAAGACGGTTTTAAACAGCTGGGCGCGGTGGCGGCGCAGGTACTGCTGACGGAAGACGATTTTGCGCACCGCAGCCGCTATTTAAGCCTGCGCGATACGCTAAACCGCCTGCTGGAGCTGGGGTGTATTCCCGTCATCAACCAGAACGACACCGTTTCCACCAACGAGCTGCGTGGCTATAAAGAAAAAGGCGTAAAAGTCTGCTTTGGCGACAACGACAAACTTTCCGCCCTCGTGGCCGCCGGCATGGACGCGGACCTGCTTTGCATTATGAGCGACGTGGAAGGCTTGTTTAACGGAGACCCGCGCAAAGACAAAAACGCCAAACTGATTGAAACCGTCCAGGGCGTTACGCCGGAAATTGAAGCCCTGGGCTTCTGCGCGTCCGCGCGCGGCCGCGGCGGGATGAAAACAAAGCTGGAAGCCGCCAAAGTGGTTACGCGCTCCGGCGCGGCGATGGTGATTGCGTACGGCAAGCGCCCGGGTGCGGTTTCGGCGGTGTTCGGCCCCGATTTTAAAGGCACGCTGTTCCTGCCGGTGGAAGATCTGCCCGGCAAAAAACTCTGGCTTGCTTACGCCACCAATGTGGCGGGGGGCGTAACGCTCAACGCCGGGGCGAAAAAAGCCGTGTGCGAAAAAGGCTCTTCTCTTCTGCCCGCCGGCATTACCGCCGTGGGGGGAGAGTTTGAGGCGGGGGACGCCGTGTCCATCCTGGACGAATCCGGCGCGGAGCTTGCGCGCGGGCTGGCCAATTATTCGGCCAAGGAACTGCGCAAAATCGCGGGGTGCCGCTCGGAAGAGATAGCGAAAAAAATCGGCTATAAAAATTACGACGAAGCCGTCCACCGCGATAATATTGTTTTACTGTGAGGTTTTCTGTTTATGAACGTATCTGAAATTGCCGCCCGCGCCAAACAAGCTTCCTATATCTTGGGCGCGCTGCCGCCCGAAACCAAGGACCGCGCGTTAAACGCCATGGCCTGCGCCCTGCGCGTGCACGCCGATGAGATTTTGGCCGCCAACCAACTGGATTTGCAGGAAGCCAAACGCGCCGTGGAAGCGGGCGAAATGAAACCCGCGCTGTACGAACGCCTGAAACTGACGCGCGAAAAGCTGGAAGTCGTCATCCGGGGCGTGGAAGAGCTGGTGGAACTGCCGGATCCGGTGGGGAATGTGCTGGCGGCTACGGAGCTGGACGAAGGGCTGAACCTGTACAAGGTTTCGTGCCCGATAGGGCTTATCGGCGTGATTTTTGAAGCGCGGCCCGACGTGGTGCCGCAAATCGCCGCGCTGGCCGCCAAGTCCGGCAATGCCGTGGTGTTAAAGGGCGGCCGCGAGGCCCTGCATACCAACGACGCGCTCGCCAAAGTGCTGCAAAACGCCCTGGCCTCCGTGCCCGGTTATCCGCCGGAAGCGTTAAACTTAATCCATACGCGGGAAGAGTCCGCGCAGATGCTGGCGCTGGACCGGTTTTTTGATTTAATTATTCCGCGCGGCGGCAATTCGCTGATTGCGTACGTCAAAGCCAATACCAAAATCCCCGTGCTGGGGCATGCGGACGGCGTGTGCCATATTTTTGTCGCGCGCTCGGCGGATGTGGAAATGGCCAAGAAAATCTGCATAGACGCCAAAAACCAATATCCTTCCGCCTGCAATGCGCTGGAAACTTTGCTGATTGATGAAAACTGGCCGGACCATTATAAAAAAGAGCTGTTAGGCGCGCTTGTTAAAAGCGGGGTGGAACTTTTCGGCGGGGCGGACGTCGCCGCGCTGGCGCCCGTGCGCGGCCCGGTAACGGACTGGCATACCGAATACGGCGAGAAAAAGCTTTCCGTCAAACAGGTTAAAAACGTGCTGGACGCCGTGGAACATATTAACCGTTATGGCTCGCACCATACGGACGGCATCCTCTCGGCCGACCACGACGAAGTGCAAATTTTTATGGATTTGACGGATTCCGCAGGCGTGTATCACAACGCTTCCACGCGCTTTGCCGACGGCTACCGCTACGGCTTCGGCGCGGAAGTGGGTATCAGCACCGGCAAAACACATGCGCGCGGGCCGGTGGGCCTGGAAGGACTGACGATTTATAAATATAAATTGTACGGAAACGGGCAGATTGTGGCCGACTATACCGGCGCGCAAGCCAAACCGTTTACGCATAAAAAGATAGGGGGGAATGTATGAAACTGGGGTTTATCGGCGCCGGCGAAATGGGCGGCGCCATTATTAGAGGTCTTTTAAAAAGCGGCTGGCCGAAAGAGGAAATCCTCGCTTCCGTGCATTCGGCGGATTCGGCGCGGAAGCTGGCGTCGGAGCTGGATATTGACGCGACGACGGACAACCGCCGCGCGGCCGAACACGCGGACGTAATTTTTTTAGCCGTAAAACCCGGCGTGGTGCCGCAGGTGCTGGAAGAAATCAAAGGCGCGCAGCTTTCCGCCAAGCCGGTGGTGTGTATGGCCCTGGGCTGGACGCTGGAAAAATTGCAGACCGCACTGCCCAACTGGCCCGTCATCCGCATTATGCCCAATACGCCGGTGGCCCTGCAGGCGGGCGTTACGCTTTTTGCGTTCGGCCGGGAAACATCCGCCGAAACGCGCCGCGCCGTAACGGCGTTGTTTGAACGGCTCGGCAAAACCGAGGAAGTGCCCGAAGAACTTTTTGACGCGGCGACGGCGGTGTCCGGCTCCGGCCCGGCGTTTGTGTATTATTTTATTGATGCGCTGACCAAAGCCGGTATGGCGCACGGCCTGACGGAAGAACAGGCGGCGCCGCTGGCGCTTCAGACGGTAACAGGTGCGGCCAAAATGGTGGAAGACACCGGCCTTTCGCCCGCACAGCTGGCGCAGAAAGTGGCTACCCCCGGCGGCTGTACGGCGGCGGGGCTGGACGTGCTGATGGCTTCGGAACTGGGCGCGGTGCTGGAAAAAACAGTAGGCGCGACGGTAGCCAAAGCCAAGGAATTTGCCAGGTAAAACAGGCGGCTGTTGTTTTTGGGCGGATAAGACTAACTCTTATCCGCCCTTTTTATGGCGTTTGTTTCGGAAGATGTGTCCGTTCTGCCGTTGTATGCAGGTCTTAGCCGTGTTGTTGCCGTTATGGTTCCGGCCTTTAGCCCGTCTATAA
>DCTQ01000072.1 GCA_002329395.1 Candidatus Avelusimicrobium alvi
ATCGGCACGGCGTACCGCACCACCAAAGGCGCGATGATGGTATTGCCCAAAGCCATTAAAGCCGCTTCCACGGCCCAAAAAGGCCACCGGACCCTGGCATTTACCGTAAATATCCAAAAAGGCGTACGCTACGCCAATACGATGCATAAACTGAATAAAGCGGGCGTAACCGTATTGGCCGAAACCACCGGCACCCGGATGGTTACCCGCCCCGTGGCCGCACAGCCGGCTGCGGCGGGCACCAAACTGCTGCCCGGAGCCGCGGGCAAACCCGGTAAAGTGGCCATGGAAACGGTGGAAGAAACCTTCACCCAAACCAAGCCTATCCGCTCTATGTCCGGGCTTAGAAACCCGAATTTAACCAACTTGACGTTCAGCCAGCCGCTGCCCGGGTTCACCACCCAGCTGGGCACGGTAAATCCCGCCGCCAGAGAAATGCTCAAAGGCGGTATCCGCAATTACGACCAGTGGAGAAGACTCAGCCGCAGCTTAATCGGTGCGGACGGAAAGTCTTTCCAGCTGGCCAACCTTACCGGGGCGGAAATCAGCGCGCTTAGAACCGAAGCCCAGCTGATGATGGCCACCCGCCAAGCCGCCCAAGACGGCGCGTTTGACCTGTGGCTCCCGCTTGCCCCCAAAGGCTCGCCGATTAACGCCGCGGGAGAGTGGTACAATATGCGCTTTGGTGTTCCGCAGAATATGACGCTGGCTCCGTCGGCCGAAGGGCTGGTGGGCGCCATTTCGGAAAGAATCCCCCTGAGCGCGCATAGCATCGGCAAAGGCAGCTACCTCAATCTGCCCACCAATCCGATGGACTTTTCCACCACGCTGGGCTTGCCCAGCATGCAGAGCATGCAGGAGTGGATTCCTTCGCTGACCAAACATTTAATGGAAACCAAGCAGTTCTCCGTATTGGGCGAATATGCGCTTAAAAATACGCGCTTCTGGTCCGGATTTAACCAGAACCTTAAATTCTTCGGTGCCTGGGCGGGGCTGGATATGGCCACCTATCCTTTTATGCAAAAATGGATTATAGACACCGCCACCGCCGACCAGAACGCGGAAATGAAAAAGCACGGAGACGCGTTTGACCCGGCAAAACTGGCAGAAGACCAGGCCGCGCAGGAAGAGCAGGAGCGCGAAATCATCGCGGCGGGAGGCACCGTCAACAATGCCCAGCTGAGCACCTACAACGACGTGGTTTCCACGCAAAATACCTCCTCCGAGGGCGCGTTAGTCGTGTTCCCGATTCTGGCCGGCCGCCACAGCCTGGGCAACTTGTCCTTCGTATCCGACCAGGACAAGGCCGCCTTTGATATCTTTGCCCGGCGCATCCAGCTCAACCGCGCCATGCGTGAACAGGCCAAAGTGCGCAAAATAAAATACGAAGAAATGAAAAAACAGGCGGCGGAACAGCTGCGCACCATGTTTAAAGAACAAATCGCCGCGGACAAGACGATGTACGAGGAATACTTCTTCGCCGTCGGCGGCCCGGCGGCTAAAGCCAGAATCACGGCTCTGTTTAACGCTTACGAGGCCAAAGTGATGGCCGTGCTGGACGCTTCCGACTCGCCTGACGACCAGTACGAAAAAATAACCCAGGCGCAGCAGGAAATTGAACAGGCCCTGCAAAAAGAAATTGACGAAGCCAACCGGATGCAGGAACTGCTGATGGAACAGCAGCAGCAAACCATATCCGAGGAAGAATACAACCCCTGGGAAGGCTTCAACGCCGAAGAAGCATATTAATATGTAAAGGGTTCCCCCGGCGGGAACCCTTTTTATCGCTTACAAAAAACGCCCCCCGGCTAAGCCGGGGGCGTTTTATACTGCTCAAATCCGCTTAGTGCAGGCCGCACTTGCAGACGTGGTCTTTCTCGTAGAGGTGCAGGCTTTCCGCTTCCTGCGGGCGGTACTCGCTGGTGCGGCGGATAAGCTCGTCAAAATCAATGGTTTTAGACGGAAACATCGGCCCTTCCACGCACGCGAAACGCACTTTTCCGTCCACCGTTACGCGGCAGCAGCCGCACATGCCGGTGCCGTCTAACATAATGGGGTTTAAGCTGGCGTAAGGTTCCATGCCCAGCTTGTCCATCAGGCGCGAGGTAAACTTCATCATCGGAATCGGCCCGATGATAAAACCCGCGTTGATTTTTTCGCCTTCGTCGTGCAATTTTTGCAAAGCGTCCGTTACCATGCCTTTCATGCCGAAGCTGCCGTCGTCGGTGGTGCTGACGGTTTTGTCGCACAGGGCGGACATTTCCGGCTCCAGAATAAGCAAATCTTTGGTGCGCGCCCCCAGCACGGCAATCACGCGGTTGCCGGCTTCTTTCATCGCGCGCGCAATCGGATACACTTCGGCAATGCCTACGCCGCCGCCCACCACGGCCACGGTGCCGTAGTTTTTAACGTCCACGGGCGTACCCAGCGGGCCGGCTACGTTTAAAAATTTCTCCCCCTGTTTAAACGAATTAAACATAGAGGTGGATTTGCCGATGGCCTGGATAATGACCGTAATGGTGCCCTTTTCTTTATCCCAATCCACCAGCGTAACGGGAATGCGCTCGCCGCCTTCGCGCCCGCGCAGAATAACAAACTGTCCGGCTTTGGCGGACTGGGCGATAAGCGGTTTATAGACGACAAATTTCACGACCACATCGCTTAAATTTTCTTTTACTAAAATGGTATTTTCTTCCATACTTATTTGTCCCCCTTGAGGTAAGCGTTAATGCGCCCGGCGGCTTCAATGCCGTCCTTCATCGCGAGCAGCACCGTCGCGCCGCCGCGGATGATATCCCCTCCGGCGTAAACGCCCGGCATAGAGGTTTTGCCCGCTTCGTCCAGCTCCAATACGCCGCGCTCGGTGGTTTTGAGCTCCGGCGTGGTTTTGGCGATAATGGGGTTGGGCTTCTGGCCGATGGCCACGATAATGGTGTCCACGGGCATTACAAATTCCGACCCCGGGATTTCCACGGGTCTTCGGCGGCCCCGTTCGTCCGGCGCGCCCAGCTCGTTGCGGGTGCATTTTAAGCCGGATACACGCCCTTTTTCGTCCGCCATAATTTCTTTAGGCGTAACGAGGTATTCAAACTGCACGCCTTCTTCTTTGGCGTGTTCCACTTCCGCGGCGCGGGCGGGCATTTCGGCCGCGCTTCTGCGGTAAGCGATGGTCACCGTGTCCGGCCCCAGGCGCATGGCGCAGCGGGCCGCGTCCATCGCGCTGTTGCCGCCGCCCAGCACGGCTACGCGTCTGCCCACCTGAATGGGCGTATCCGTCGCCGGGAACTTATAGGCCTGCATCAGGTTTACGCGGGTTAAAAATTCATTGGCGCTGTAAACGCCCACGGCGTTTTCGCCGGGGATGCCCGTCATCGTCGGCAAACCGGCTCCGCTTCCGACGTATACCGCGTCAAACTCTTTCAGCAAATCTCCAATTTTTTCCGTCGCGCCCACCAGTACGTCGGTTACGAATTTAACGCCCATGGCTTTGACGGTTTCAATCTCGTGGTCAATCACTTCGCGCGGCAGGCGGAACGACGGAATCCCGTAACGCAGTACGCCGCCGAACGCGTGCAGGGCTTCAAAAACGGTCACTTCGTGGCCGGCGCGGGCCAGCTCGGCCGCCGCCGCGATGGACGAAGGACCCGAACCGATGCACGCCACTTTTTTGCCCGTGGGCGCAGCCGTCTGCGGCGCTTTTAACAGGCCTTCTTTGCGCGCGGTATCGGCCACATAGCGCTCCAGCATACCCACGTTAACCGAGCCGAAACGGTCTTTCAAAATGCAGTTGCCTTCGCAATGTTTTTCCTGCGGGCAGACGCGGCCGCAAATGGCGGGAAGCAGGCTGGTTTCCATAATTTTGCTGGCGGCGTCGCCTACTTTGCCGTCTTTCAACAGCGCGATAAACGCCGGGATTTGCACTCCCACCGGGCAGTTGGCCTGGCAGCGGGCGTTTTTGCAGTTTAAGCAGCGGTCGGCTTCGGCCAATGCTTCTTCTTTGGTAAAAATCTGGGCCACTTCATCAAAGTTGCGCTTGCGCGTTTCGGGGACCTGCTGTTTCCCGTTTTGGCGGGGTGCGGACGGATTTGGCATATAATCACCTCTAACTAGTTCAAAATAAACCAAGCAAAAAAAGCGTTTTACCGCTATACTATCTGATAGGAGCGGATGTTCCTAGTATTTGTTGTACAATATATATAACATTATAGCAAAGCAAAAGGAGGGGGAGATTATGTGCCATAAATGTGAATGTGCCGGAAAAGGCTTGGCCGCGTTCTTGTTGGGAGCGGTGGTAGGCGCGGCGGCGGGCGTGTTGTTTGCGCCGGCCAAAGGCGAAACCACCCGCCGCAAAATCAAACGCTGGGCCGATGACGAGTACGAAGATAAAAAAGAATACATCATGGAGCACGCGGGCGAACTGAAAGACAAAATCAAAGAACACGCTTCCGACCTGCGCCATAAACTGGCCGAGCACGCAAGCGACGCGCGCGAACGCCTGGAAGAAGGCAAAGAAAAAGCGGTGAAAGAATTTAACCGCCGCAAAGAAGAAATTGCCTCCAGACTTAAAAAAGACGAAGAATAAATTTCTCCGTTATTAAAAACCGCCCCGGGCCTCGGCCCGGAGCGGTTTTTTTACGTCGGCAGTTATACATCATTATTTTTTAAAGCAGGATTCCGCCATAGAAAACGCGTCCCGGATGTCCATCGGCTCGGGCCCCACGGCCACTTTGCTGATAAACATTTCGTGGTTGGAAACCGCGTGGATAATCTCGTCCAGCAGGAAACCTTTGTCGGCCTCGCGCTCCACCGCGTCCACCACGGACGCCGCGTCTTTGGGCGCCAAAATATTTTCCACGCCGGAGTGCAGCATTTTAACGGCGCTGGCGTCTTCGTAGCGCACGCGCCCTTTAAACAGCGGGAAACTCACCACGCAGCCTTTGTAGTTCAGGCGTTTTTTAAGAAGCCCCTTAATCATTTTATCCGACAGCATGGCCTGGTTGTCGTTGTCTATATTCGGGAAAATCATATCGGAAGGCATAATGGCGTCCGCCCGGCGGAAAATATGTTTGTACGGCACAAATTCCGCGTCTTCCATCTGCGCAAGCGTTTTGAGCACGCCCGACACGCCGGGAAAATACTTAATGCAGTTCAGCGCGCCGCCGTTGGATAATCCGGCGATAAAATCCCCCGCCAAATGCGTAACGGACAGCGGCACATCCCCAAACGCCGGGGCCGCGTATCCCAAATCCACCACCGGGGCGAGCACCCAGTCCAGCCCCATGCTGCGCGCCATGCGCGCAAGCAGATTGCCTTTGCGATAAGCGCCGTCCTGCGGCAGCGGACAGTTTTTTAAAGAACTGTTGGAAGGAAGGGCGGGCGCGTCGGTAACGATTTCGCTTAAATCTTCGTCAATATCGGCGCAGAAAAGCAGCCGGCCGTAGGGCGAGGCCTCGGTCATGCGCCGGGTAAAATCGCGCGTTTCTTCGGCGGTGCCGCCGTAGACGCAAAATCCGCCCACGCCGCGGCGCGCCAACTCCTGCGCTTCCTGCAGGCTGCTTTCTCCAAACCAAAAACCGGGAAAAACAATGCGAGCTGGTTTCATTGCAAGCCTCCTGGGAGCCCGTCACAAGCTCCTAGTCCGCCCCGAGTACCGAAGGCACAAGCGATTCTTCGGTGGAGGACGGGGCAATTAACAGTCCCTGCGTGTCGGTCGGCGCGTCCGGCAGAATAAGCGGAGCGTCGGGCAGCACTTCGGGTTTATGCGGCGTTTTGAGCCATTGAATCACCGCCGGGCGCAGATATTTGTCCAACATATCGTGCGAGGTTAAATCATACGCGGTCAGGAAAGTCACTTTCCCCTCCCCCGCGCTTAAAAAGGCCACGTTGCGGATAACGCTGGCTTCCAAAAAGCTTTTTTTGTCGGCAGCGCCGGCGGCGATGAGCACGTCGCCCTTGTACAGACGCATGGCCGGGATGGAAAGAACGTCGCGGTTATTGGTGGTGGGGCTGATAAGCGCCAGCGCCGATACGTCCGGCGAAAAGCTCATGCTTTTTGCGGCCACATTGGCCCCCAGGCCCGCGCCCAGCACAACGGTATCTTCGGCCGAAACGCCTTTTTTCCGCAAAAACGAAACGGCGGCGTCCACGTCGCGCGTCATTTTATTGTACTGGTTGTCCACGCCTTCTTTGGCAAACGTATAAGCCAGGCCCTGGCCGGTGCTTTGGCCGTGGCCGCGCAGGTCTACGGCCAGGTACCCGAAGCCTTCGCGCGCCAGGTCCGATTTAAAAGTGGAAAATTCTTCTTTGTTTTTGCCCAAATCGTGCAGCAAAACAACCGTTTTTTTCCCGGCGTCGGCGGGGAGGTAAAGCGCGGCGAGCGCCCACCCGTCCTGCGTGGAAAGCGAAACGGATTGTTCTTTCTGCACCGCGCCGGAAAGCGGCGTTAAACAGCACGCCAAAACAAAGCAAACCGGCGCGGCGGTTTTTAATAAACGGCCAAACATTTAGCGGTCCAAAACCTCTTCGGGTTTAAACCAGAGCGCAATTTCTTTTTCCGCATCTTCCGGCGAGCCGGAAGCGTGCACGCAGTTTTGCATCACGTCGCCGATAAAACGCCCGAAGCTGCCGCGGATGGTCCACGGGGCGGCTTTTTCCGGGTTGGTGCTGCCGATTTCCTGGCGCACTTTGGCGATGGCGTTTTCACCCTGGAAAACGAACGCGTAAATTTTGTGGTTGGGCACATTGTTAAATTCACCCATCATATACTGGATGACTTCTTCCAGGAAGGGCTTGCCTTCCAGGTTTTTGTAGTGTGCGCGCGCCAACTCTTCGGTCAGCGAAACCACTTTGGCCCCGGTCATTTGCAGGCCGAGGTGATCCAACCGGTCCAAAATCAGACCGCTGATGCGTTTTTCAATGGCATCAGGCTTAATAAGAACGAGCGTTCTTTCCATATATCTCATATGTAAACATTATACCAATCTTAAAAACCCTGTCAACGGTTTTACGAACGCGAAGGATTTTGCCCAATACAGGGGATACATTAGGTATAATAGATAATAACGGAGAAGATTTATGGCCCAAGACAAATCCATCAAATTCGGCGTCATCGGCGCCGGCAAAATCGGAACTTTCCACACCCGCACCCTGGCTAAAATGCAAGGGGTAACGCTGGTGGGCGTGTGCGACCCGGACTTAATGCGCGCGCAAAAACTCGCCTGGGAGCACAACTGCACCCCCTACTCCAAGCCCGAGGAACTCATCCCGCAGGTGGACGCGGTGATTGTGGCGGCGCCCACGCACCTGCACCATCAAATCGGTATGTACTGCCTGGAGCACGGCGTGCATACGCTGGTGGAAAAACCGATTGCCGTAACCATGGAAGAAGCGCGCGACTTAATCCAGGCCGCCAAACGCCACGGCCTGGTGCTGCAGGTGGGCCACGTGGAACGCTTTAACCCCGCCGTGGTGGAAGCCGTTAAATACATCAAAGACCCCCGTTTTATCACCATCAACCGCCAGGGCCCGTACGACGGGCGCATGGCCAACATCAGCGTCGTGTTGGATTTAATGATTCACGATATTGACTTGCTGTTTACCATCGTGCACAGCGAAGTCGCCAGCGTGGACGCGGTGGGGCTGAGCGTATTCTCCCCGCACGAAGACATCGCCAACGTGCGCATCCGTTTTGAAAACGGCACCGTGGCCGACGTTACCGCCAGCCGCGCCAGCTTTGAACGCGCGCGCTATATGCATTTGTTCCAGCCCAGCGGATACGTATCCGTGGATTTTATGAACGCCCGCGTAAAAACGTACCGCAAAGAAAAACCGGTTGTGGAATCTATGAACGATTTGACGGTAACATACCCGAAAGTGGAAAAACAGCTGCCCATTACCGCCGAAATTCTGCACTTTATTGACTGTATCAAAACCGCCAAAACCCCGGCGCCCAGCGGCGAAAAAGGCACCAAAGCGCTGGAGCTTGCCCTGCAAATCTGCGAAAAAATGGAATGCTTCAACATCCCCAAAACCGGGCATCTCCACACGCCCAAACCGCTGCAGGCCATCAGCACCGTGGCGCGCGCCGCGCAGGCCGTATTTGACGAAACCATCGGCCAGCTTAAAGGAGATGATAAATAATGTCCTCTTTCACGCCCATCACTAAAAATATTCTCGTCATCGCGGGCGACGTCTCCGGGGACATTCACGCCGCCGGGCTCATCCGCGCGTTAAAAGAGGCCGACCCGGACGTACGCGTTACCTCCGTGGGCGGCAAACAAATGCAGGCCGCCAGCGACGTTTTTTTATATGATCTCGCCAGCAAAGGCGCCAGCGGATTTGTGGAACCGCTTAAAAAAATGCCGCTGTGGATTAAGCTGATGAACCAAATCCGCGAGTATATGGAAACGCAGAACCCGGTGGCGCTTATCGTCGTGGATTTTTACGGCTTCAACCATCAGATTTTAGGCATGGCCAAGCACCGCCGCATTCCGGCTTACTATTATGTAACGCCGCAGGTATGGGCCAGCCGCCAGTACCGCGCCAAACGCCTGGCCACGCTTACGAAAAAGATGTTCACCATCTATCCTTTTGAGCCGGAGTTCCACCAGAAATTCGGCGGCAACGCCGTTTTCCTGGGCAACCCGCTTTTGGACCAGCTGCCCGCGCCGAAGGACAAAAATTTTAAGGTCCCCAACAATAAAGAATACGCGTGGAAACTGGGTATGCTGCCCGGCAGCCGCATGGGCGAAATCAAACGCCTGACCCCGGTTTTTTACCAGGCTTTTAAACAGGTGCTTAAAGAATTTCCCAATACGCAGGCGTATATGTTTTTATTGCCGGACGCCGACGAACAGACTTTCTTAAACCTCATCGGCGAAAAGCCGCACGCCAACTTCCGTCTGGTCAAAGACAAAAACTACGAGCTCCGCTCGCAGATGGATTTCCTGCTGGCCTGCTCCGGCACCGCCACGCTGGAAAACGCCCTGCTGGGCGTGCCGATGGTGGTGGCGTACAAGCTGTTCTGGCCGACGTACCAAATCGCCAAAATGGTGATTAAGGTGCCGTACATTTCGCTGGTCAACCTGCTTTCCAAAAAGCCGCTCGTTAAAGAACTGATTCAATACGACGCCACGCCGCGTTCCCTCGCGGCCGAAACGATGGCCATGTTCCAAAACCCGGCCAAGCTGGAAGCGATGCGCGGCGAACTGTTAAAACTGCGCGCTTCTTTGGGCGAGCCCGGCGTGGCCAAGCGCGCGGCGGCCGAAATTTTACGGGACCTTACACACGAGTAAAGCCTATGGCAGACGCCCCCGATTTGCAGACCTTGCTGCGCAAATTCAAGGAATATAACCCCAATCAGGACACCGCCCTGATTGAAAAAGCCTATCACTTCGCCGAGAAAGCGCACGAGAACCAAAAGCGCGAAAGCGGAGAGCCCTACTTTACGCACTGCCGCCACGTCGCCAGCATTCTGATGGACTTCAATCTGGATTCGGACACCATCTGCGCCGGCCTCCTGCACGACACGGTGGAAGACACTTCCGTCACGCTGGAAGATTTAAAGCGCGAATTTAACAAAGAAATCGCGCATATGGTGCAGGGCGTAACGAAAATCAGCGATTTGAAATTTTCCTCCACCGACGAGGAAACCGTGGAAAACTGGCGCAAAATGCTTATTGCGGTGGCCGAAGACGTACGCGTCATCCTCATCAAGCTGGCCGACCGCACCCATAATATGCGCACGATGGACGTGATGCCGCCGGACCGCCAAAAATTCAAAGCCTACGAAACCATCTCCCTCTACGCGCCGCTCGCGCAGCGCCTGGGAATGTTTACCATCAAAACAGATTTGGAAGATTTATCCTTTAAATACCTGCATCCGCAGGAATACAACAGCATTAAAGCGCAGGTGGAAGCCCGCACCGCCGACCGGCAGGCCGCGCTGGACGCATTTAAAAAACTGCTGGAGCCGGCCCTGCAGGCCGAACAGATGGACTTCCGCATTTTGGCGCGCGCCAAAAATTATTATTCCATTTACCGCAAGATGCAAAAGCACAACTGCGCGTTTTCCGAAATTCAGGATTCGCTGGGCGTGCGCATCATCACCAAAACCTTGCAGGACTGCTACCGCGCACTGGGCCTGGTGCACAGCGTATTTAAACCCATCGCCGGCACGTTTACCGACTATATCGCCACCCCCAAAGCCAATATGTACCAAAGCATCCACACCACCGTGCTCGCGCCGACCGGGGACATTATAGAAATCCAAATCCGCACCGAAGATATGCACCGCACCTGCGAATACGGCATCGCGGCGCACTGGCGTTATAAAATGGGCAACGTCAAGCAGGACAAAAACTTTGACGAAAAAATCAACTGGATACGCCGCTGGATTGAGTGGCAGCAGGACCTGACCGCCCCGCGCGAATTTTTGGAAGGGTTTAAAACGGACGTGAACTTACAGCAGATTTTTGTGTTCACGCCGCGCGCGGACGTCAAATCCCTGCCGGAAGGTTCCACCCCGATAGACTTTGCCTACTCCATTCACACGGACATCGGCGACCACTACGTAGGCGCCAAAGTGAACAACCGCATGGTGCGTATGGACTACGCGTTTAAAACCGGCGACGTGTGCGAAATTATCACCCGCAAAAACGGCGAACCCAAACGCGACTGGCTGGAATTTGCCAAAACCGCCGCGGCGCGCAGCCACATTAAACGCTATTTAAGAGCCAAAGGAGTGGAACTGTGAGCGAACCCCAACAGTTTTGCCCCAAATGCCATTCCCCCGTGGACCGGACCGACAATTACTGCCGCGCCTGCGGGCGCAGCCTCCAGCCCGGCACGGGTTTTTTATATTCGCATTCCGGCATTATTTTACTGGCGCTTGTACTCGGGCCGCTGGCGCTGCCGGTGGTGTGGACGTCTAAAATCATCGGCACCGCCGCCAAGTGGATTTATACCGTACTGCTGCTTGCGATGGGCGTCTATCTCGCCGTCGCTTTCTACCGCGCTTACCTGCTTATTCAGGACGCCGCACAGCTGATGCTGGGCGGCGGATTCTGATTTTTGCCTTCCGGCCGCCGTCAGATTTTGTACAATATAGAGTACCCTTTTGAAATAAATTAAGGAGAAATGCATGACAGACGAAGAAGTAAAACACAACGTCAACAAACACGGACAACCCAAAGCGCTGTATATGCTCTTTATGGTTGAAATGTGGGAACGTTTCAACTATTACGGCATGCGCGCGCTGTTAGTGTTGTTTATGATCAGCAGCGTAATCGGCTTTTCCAAAGCAACTTCCAGCAGAATTTACGGCATGTTTACGGCGCTCGTATATTTGACTCCTGTCCTCGGCGGTTACTTGGCGGACCGTTACATCGGCAAACGCCACTCCATTACCATTGGCGCCGTTTTAATGGCTTTGGGTCAGTTTACCCTGGCTTCGTATGAAATCATCAACCCCATCGTGGCGTTGGCTACGGGGCTTACGCTGATTATTATCGGCAACGGTTTCTTTAAACCCAATATCTCCACCATCGTGGGCGAACTGTACGAACCCAACGACCCGCGCCGCGATTCGGGCTTTACCATTTTCTATATGGGTATTAACCTGGGTGCGTTCTTTGCACCGTTTATTTGCGGCTTTTTGGGCGAACCGACCGACCCCATGAACGCGCTGGAAGCCTATAAATGGAAATACGGTTTTATGGCCGCCGGCGGCGGTATGGTTATCGGGTTGATTTGGTATTTGGTGTCCCAAAACAAATACCTGGGCCATATCGGCCTGCGCCCCGTCACTAAAGGGGCGGACTTGGAAAACGACGCCACGGAAAAAGCCCGCGCCGAAGAAGCCCAAAAACCCTTGACGCAGGAAGACCGCGACAAAATCAAAGCGATTTTTACCTTTGTATTTTTCGCCATTTTCTTCTTTGCGTTCTTTGAACAGGCCGGCTCTTCGTTAAACATCTTTGCCAAAGAGGCCACCAACCTTAACCCGGTGCTTCCGTTTATCGGGCAGGTTACGCTTAAAGCCTCGTACTTCCAGGCCGTCAACCCCATTTTCGTACTGCTGTTTGCGCCGCTGTTTGCCAAACTGTGGATAAAACTGGGCAGCAAAGACCCGTCCATCCCCACTAAATTCGGCTGGGGTTTGTTCCTGCAGGGCGTCGGCTTTATCGCCATCGTAATCGGTGCGGCGTTATATACGTCCAACGGTCCGGTCAGCGCGATTTGGCTGATTTTAGTCTATATGTTCTGCACGATGGGCGAACTGTGCCTGTCCCCGGTGGGTCTGTCTATGGTTTCCAAACTGGCGCCGGCCAAATTTATGTCCCTGTTCATGGGCGTATGGCTGACGGCGAGCTTCTTTGGCAACCTGCTGGCCGGACAGCTGGCGAGCTACTACGAATCCTGGAGCCTGACCACGCTGTTCTCCGTTCCCGCGGTATGCTCCATTTTGTTCGGTATCATTATGTGGATTATGGCCGGCAAAATCAAACGCTGGATGCACGGCGTACACTAAGTTTTACTTACTGCAAAAACCCCGCTCCAAGGNNAAGGAGCGGGGTTTTTTATGGCTTCCTAACCGTTACGGCAGAATGTAAGTGGCGCCTCCGCCCACCCGTTCGCCGCCCATAGCCCGGCACAGGCGGTGTGCGCGTTCGGAACCGTCCGACGCTATGCATTCACGCTGTCCGGCGGGTTTGCCGTTGGTATTGTTATCCAGCCAAACACGGTACGCATTCTTGATGGCGGCATTGGCGGAACCGTCGCTGTTATAACGCGGCCCCGTAAAACCCACCACGTTCTGTCCGTAATTGAGAATATCATACCAGGAATCCTCGCAATAAACCACATTGTCGTTCGCCGGGAAAGAACAGCCGGTGGGGCCGCTGATATCAATATCGCCGATTTTAAACGTATACGTGCCGTTAGCCATATAATAGAGTTCCGTAGCTTCTTTAAGAGAGCGCGTCATCGGGATGATTTTGCTGTAACGCGCTTTGTCCACCGCCAGTTCATACTGCGGCAGCGCAACAGCCGCCAATATACCGATAATT
>DCTQ01000063.1 GCA_002329395.1 Candidatus Avelusimicrobium alvi
TCCGGCGGCAAGCCGGGGCCGCACGGCATACAGGGTATCGGCGCCAACTTTATCCCGGGCGTGCTGGACCGCGCGGTGATTGACGAAGTCATCCCGGTTCAAACGCAGGACGCCATCCAAACCGCGCGCAGGCTGGCCGCGTTGCAGGGCATTTTGCCCGGCATTTCGGGCGGAGCCGCGCTGTGGGCGGCGCTCCAAGTGTCCGCGCGGCCGGAAAACGCCGGCAAAAACATCGTTACGCTTCTGCCGGACGGCGGGGAGCGTTATTTAAGCACGGGCCTGTTTGAATAAAGCCCGTCTTCTTTTGCTACAATAATCGTATGAAAAACTGGCTGGCCGCCGCGCTGGCGGCATGTATCCTATATACCCCGCTGACCGCGCAAACACGCGCCGACGAAGCGGAAATTATCATTGAAATGCACGGGGAGCAGCCCGCCCCGCGCGCTTCCGTATCTATTTGGGATAAAAACGCCCGCCAGCTTACGCGCGTCTTTCGCGGCAAAGACCGCACCTATGTGCTTTATCAGGTGGAAAACGTATCATCCAGGGACGATATTATCCGCTCCGAAGACGGCAAAGAATACGCCTATGTGCGCTACGGACGGGACGACGGGGATTACCGCAAATTCCTGTTTAAAGCCGAAAGCCCGCAAACCTTTCTGGCCTGCGCCGCCGACGCGGCGGACGTACTGGCCGTCAATAAAAAATACAAAGTAAATATGGGGCTTAACCGGGCGGACTTTCTGCGCCGATACGAAAACGACGCCGTGCTGACCAACCTCGCGGACAACGCCTCCGGCAAAACCTATCAGGCGTACAAAGTAAATTATTCCGACGTAAACAACAAAAAACCTTCCCCCCATTATTTTGTGTTTGAAGAAGACGCCCTCGTGCAAACCTACGCGGGGGACGACGCGTTTTACGATTTCGTCAATCAGCTGTCGGACAATAACAAAAACCTGACCGCCCGCCAGCAGGCCGCCGCCAAGGCGCGCCAGGAACAGCTGCAAAAAGAACGCCAGGCCGCCCAGCAGCGCGCCAGCCGCCCCGTGCGAAAAGCCCTCGTTTCCGGCGGTACGGCTACGGACCAAGCCTATATGCCCCGCGCCGTAAACGCCACGCCGCTGCCCGCCCTTACGCCCAGCAAGCTCCCCGCGGGCACGCCCCTGCCGTAAACGCAGAGGGACGCATCTAAACCATTTTCCGCCTGTTCAAAAGTCCCGGATTTCCTATAATAGAAATATGGAAATGAATACGGTTTCGGTTTCTTCGTTCGGCATCGCCGGGTTATTATACCTGGCCCTGCAAATTTGCGTAACGGTGCACATCATCCGCTACAAAGACGACGTCAAAAGCTCCATCGGCTGGATTGGCCTGGTGTGGCTGACGCCGCTCATCGGCAGTATCATTTACGTCGTGTTCGGCATTAACCGCATCCGCCGCAAAGCGCTTTCGCTTCGCAACAAAGGGCCGGATATTTTAACCGTTACCGGCAAGAGCGAAGAAGAAATCGCAAAAGAAATTCCGCATGCGTTTTTGCAGCTTCTGCGCCTGGGGTACAAAGTACACCCCCAGCGTTTTGCCCTGGGCAACCGCGCGCAGGCCTTTGTAAACGGGGACGAAGCCTACCCCGAAATGTGCAAACTGATTGCCGGCGCGCAAAAAGAAGTGCTCCTGCAAAGCTATATTTTTGACAACGACCGCGCGGGCCAAATGTTCCTGCCGGCGTTAAAGCAAGCCGTTAAGAACGGGGCGAAGGTAAAAATGCTTATAGACGGCGTGGGGCTGAACTATTCCAAGCCCACCATCGCCTCCGCGGTGCGCAAAATAAAAGGAGTGGAATTTTCCGTCTTTCTCCCTTCTAAAAGCCCGATTAATCTGCCGTTTGTCAATCTGCGCAACCACCGCAAAATCCTGATTGTGGACGGCCGCTGTGCGTTCTTCGGTGGGATGAACGTGGCGCAGGGGAACCTCGTCAACACCCACCCCAAAGAACCCATCATAGACATCACTTTTAAAGTGGAAGGCCCGGTGGTGGACCAAATGTCGCGCGTGTTTGAGGAAGACTGGATTTTCTCGGGCAAAAAACATTTTATTCCGGCGTCATTTCACGCTTCGGGCCCGCTGCCCGGGCAAATGCCCGCGCGCATCATTCCCGACGGGCCGGACAGCGATTATGGCAAAATTGAACTGATGGTGCTCGGCGCGCTTTCCTGCGCGCAGAAAAGCGTGCATATCGTTACGCCGTATTTCCTGCCGGAAAGCAATATTTTAACCGCCCTGGAAGTGGCCGCCATGCGCGGGGTGGACGTGGAAATCATCCTGCCGTCCAAAAGCAATATCTTCGGGATGGACTGCGCCATGCGCGCCAACTTCGCGCGTTTACTGGAAAAGGGCGTAAAAATTTACCGCACCCGCCCGCCGTTTGACCACAGCAAAATTATGCTGGTGGACGGCGCCTGGCTGTTTGTAGGTTCCGCCAACTGGGACGTGCGCAGCTTTAAACTGAACTTTGAATGCAACCTGGAGTGCGTGGACAAAAAACTGGCCGCCGAGGTGGAAAAAATCATCGCGCACAAAAAATCCATTTCCCACAGCGAGAAGTGGGACAAAAACGCCCGCCCCCCGCTGTGGCGCACGCTGACGGACAATGCGTTTAAACTCTTAACGCCCTATTATTAATATGCTCTACAAACAGCCCCGCCCCGATGACGTACTGGTGGCGCACGGCCGCGCCACCCAGCCCGCGCTGCCGCGCCGCTTTACCGTGTGCGTGTGGAACTGGCAGAAAAGCAAACAGAAAGGCTGGGCGGACGAATTTGCCAAAATCTCGCAAGCGGCCGATTTATTCCTGGCGCAGGAAGTGCGCCGTTCTCCCGCCGTGCGCGGCGTGATGGAAGCCGCCCCCTACCATTGGAGCGGCGCGGTGAGTTTCTTTTCACTCAAAGGCCAAAACCCCGTGGGAGTGGCCACCGGATGCACGGCGGAACCGCTAAAAGTTTCCTTTAAAAGAGGGGCGCGGGAACCCGTCCTTCAGGTGCCTAAAATGACGCTTTCCACCCTCATCCCCCTGCAACATTCCGCGCCGCTGTTGGTCATCAACATACACGCCATTAACTTCACCGGCCTAAAACCTTTTGAAAGCAATCTGCGCCGCGCGGCGGAACTGCTGCTGGATTTTGACGGCCCCGTCCTGCTGGGCGGCGATTTTAATTCCTGGAACGCCAGGCGCCGCAGGCTCCTGCAAAGCACCGCCAGAGCCGCGGGCCTGACCGAAGTGGTGTTTGACCCCGACCGGCGCACCCGCTGCCTGGGCCGCCCGGTGGATTATCTCTTTGTGCGCGGGCTTAAAGTGCTGGCCGCCGGCGTACGCGCCACCGAAGGTTCGGACCACAACCCGCTTCTCGCGCGCCTGGAAGCGCGCTAGTCTTTTCCCCCTCCGGGCCCTGAATGCCC
Organism: Candidatus Avelusimicrobium alvi; assembly: GCA_002329395.1. GTDB lineage: Bacteria > Elusimicrobiota > Elusimicrobia > Elusimicrobiales > Elusimicrobiaceae > Avelusimicrobium > Avelusimicrobium alvi. The sequence goes on from DCTQ01000063.1 coordinate 3,457, forward strand.
TTCCAAATATGGTAAAATATAGGTAATTATGAACACATCAGACAATAAAGCCGTTTATTTTAAACGCGAAGCCCTCAAACGGGTGGTAGAAGCGTTTGACAAAGGCACGCTTGAAAAAAACGCGTACCGCATTCCTTTTGACGTTATTCCGCAGGATTCCAAATCCGCGGTGCGCTGCTGTATTTATAAAGAACGGGCCGTTTTCCGCGCCCGCACGCTGGCCGCCATGGGCTGCAGCGTAGAGAAAGACGACGAGGCCACCTCGCTCAACGACTACGCCAAACAGGCGCTCCTGCGCAAGGCCGTGCCCGAAGTGCCGCTGACGGTAATGGACATTGCCTGCAAAGGCTGCGTCAAAGCGCGCCACATCGTAACCGAAGCCTGCCAGGGCTGTTTGGCCCGCCCGTGCCAGCAGGCGTGCAAATTTGGCGCGATTTCGTTTGCGGACGGACGCTCCCGCATTGACCCGGACAAATGCAAAAACTGCGGCCAGTGCAAAGCCGTCTGCCCGTACAACGCCATTACGTACGTCCCCGTACCGTGCGAGCAATCCTGCCCGGTGGACGCCATCCACAAAGGCGAAAACGGATTTGCCGAAATTGATTTTGACAAATGCATCTCCTGCGGCCATTGTATGGACGCCTGCCCGTTCGGCGCCATTATGGAACGCAGCCAGTTAATTGACATCCTGGGCCAGATTCAGAGCCACAACAAAGTCTGCGCGATGATTGCCCCTTCTATTGTGGGACAGATTGACTGCTCGCTCCCGCAGCTGATGACCGCCATCAAGAAAGCCGGTTTTGACAAAGTAACCGAAGTGGCCGAAGGGGCGGATATTACCACCGCCAACGAAGCGCGCGAACTGGTGGAACGCCTGGAAAACGGCGCGCGGTTTATGACTACGTCCTGCTGCGCGGCGTGGATTCAGGCCGTCAAAAAACATCTGCCGGCTTTGAAAGAATTCGTCTCCCACACCAAAACCCCGGCCGCTTATACCGCCGAGATTGAAAAGAAAAACGGTTTTGTAACCGTATTCGTGGGGCCGTGCGTATCCAAACGCGTGGAAGGAATGGAAGACCCGAACATTGATTTCGTGATGACCTACGAAGAACTGGGCGCCATGCTGGAAGCCAAAGGCATCAATCCCGCCGAATGCGAAGAAATGCCGCTGGATCCGAAAATTTCGGGTGAAGCGCGCTACTACGGCGTAACCGGCGGCGTGGCCCAGGCGGTGGAAAACGCCATCGCGGGCAAACGCCCGTTTAAGAAAATGGCCGTCAACGGCTTGGATAAAAAGACGATGATGGTGCTCAACGCTTACGCCAAAGGCGCGGGCGACTTCCAGCTGCTGGAAGTAATGAGCTGCAAGGGTGGATGTATTGGCGGCCCGTGCACGCTTAAAAAACAGGCGCAGGTGATTAAACCCATTAAAGACCTGGTGGAAAAGAGCCCCAAGGTGCCGTGCGCCTTAGACGAAAAGAAAGAAGAAAAATAAAACTTTCTGCTTCACACAAAACCGCCCGGGATAATGGTTCCGGGCGGTTTTATATATAAGATGAACATTATACAGAAAATTACCTCATATCAGTTTACATAATAGGTTTTCCTTCTCCATTAAATAGTTTCTTACACCATTTTTCATCGTCATAGCACACAATTTTCCCTTTATGGGGAGCTCCGTCGCATGTTTCATACTGTAACGTATATTTTAAATTCCAGCTATCAGAATCAAAATCACCTGAAAAATCATCCGTCCGCCGAGCCATTGGGCCGTTAACCAGCCCCGTCGCACAATAACTCCCCCAGGATAAAGAACCGTTTGCATAACACCAATGTTTATTACAACATACTTCTTCATCTCCGTTAAATGTACAATCAAATCCGCCGCCTAATTCTATTCCGGCGGTTTCATTTGTGATGGCATTACACTCTTGTTCGCCACGCTCAAGAATACACAGCTCGCCCTGCTGATGCATATAACGCAATATTTGTACAGCCTCCGCCGCACGCGATTTTTCCACCGCTTTTTCGTACTGCGGCAATGCCACCGCCGATAAAATACCAATAATTAAAACGACTACCAACAGCTCTATTAGCGTAAATCCAAGGCTTTTCTGCACGGGATATATCCCCCTAGTTATATAAGTTGATATTCCCAATTTATCAAAAAAAAAA
>DCTQ01000010.1 GCA_002329395.1 Candidatus Avelusimicrobium alvi
GGCTAAGACCTGCATAAAACGACAAAATGGACACACCCATCCGGGTGGGTTCGGGAATATTGTCTTTGACTAACGGCTGGATTCCCGACTACGGCCCTCGGGAATGACAGATTGGGTGGAATCGCGGGAATGACGAGGCCTTGCGGCACTCGGGAATGAGAGGCAAAGAAATCTCTGTCTGCGCGGCCGGCAAAGGCTCCGTTTCCTAAAAAAACGCGGACCAAAGCATTACGCCGTGGTCCGCGCGGTATTGCCTTAAAAACAATTATTCCAACAGGTTGCCGTCGTCCAGACACACCGTATACCCGTAATAGGAATAGCTCTCCACCAGCGAGTTGGAAGGCACCCTTACGTTCGGGTTGCGCTTGGCGTGCGCGGCCATCAGGTAATAATACGGCACGCCTTTTTTCGGGTCCGCCGTCTGGCGGGCGATGACGAAATAACGGCGGTCGTTCTTTGTAACGTTCAGCACGTACAGCCCCAGTTTGGAGCGCAGGGTCTCTTCGGAACATTTGGTTTGGTTTTGAATCATCTTCAGTTCCGAGCGTGTAATTTCCACGTAGCCCGCGTCTTTAAGTTCCTGCACGCGCGCCGCTACTTTATTTAAAAACGCCTGCGTCGGAGGTACGGCTTCTTTGGGAAGCAAAAACGCTTTGCGGTTTTGCAACGCTTCGGTGTAGACGAAGAAACCGCTGTCGGTGAGCGTGCTGTCCGCCTTAAAAATTTTCTCGCCCTTCATATCGCGCAAATCAAACACGTCTTTTATCGGCACGCCGCCTTTTTGGAAAACGGCGATGGCGTCCTGCCCGATGTGTTTTTCAAGCGCTTTGTAACCGGCCAGCGTCAGCATTTCGCGTTCAAAATCCGTATCTTTATTAATGGTTACCAGATATTCCTGCGGCACTTTGGGATACTTGTTTTTCAAGTAATCAATGCCCCTCCGCTGTTCGGCCTTATGAATGTCCGCAAACAGCGCGCGGTCGTCCTCCGTCAGCTGCGCCGCATCGGGCGCGACGGCGTAGCGCTGTTTCAGCGCGGCAAGCATTTCATCGTTGGTCAGGTAATCCGGTTCCAAATTAACCAGGCGTTTGCGCGCAATCAGGTTCAGCGGTTCCACCGCAAGCGCGGAGCGGTAGTATTCCGCCGCGCCCTGCCTGTCGCCCTGGTATTCCACAATCACGCCTTTGCCCACCAGAGAATTGACGTTGGCCGCATTGTATTCAAGCGACTTGGAATACATTTTAAGCGCCAAGTCGTTTTGCTGGCGTTTTAACGCAATATCGCCCAGCATGGAATACGTGTATGACCAATAGGGGGACGTGCGCTTCATGCTTGTTAAAGCGGCGTTAAAATATTTTTCCGCTCCGTCCAAATCATCCTGCGTCAGCAGTACGCCGGCCAGCGAAAGCTGCGCTTCCACATTGTCCGGGTCCAGCTTTAAACAGCGGGTAAACGTATCCTGCGCCTGCAGGTATTCCTTGGCGGAAAAAGCTTTTTTGCCGTTTTCCAGGCACGAAGAAACGGTTTGTTTGCCGCCGGCCGCCTGAACGAACGGGGCCGACAAACACATCACAAACGCAAGCAATAAACGGTCAGAAAATAGTTTTGAGCAGTGCATAGCCGATACTCTTTAATTTCTCGCCCTTTGTCAGTTTTACGGGGCGGATAAAATGGAAATCCGTTGCTCTTATTTTAGCAAGATTTTTGACATATACATACCCCATCACCCGGCACGGCAGCATTTTAAGACGGGGAAATTTTTTCATTTGTTTAAACGCGCGCGCATAAAATCCGTCCGCCGTTTCGGCCAGCGCCGCCAGCAGCGCCGCAAGTTCGCGCGGTTTTTTGCCTTCCAGCACGTCCGTGCGCGTTAAACCGAAAGCGGCCAGCATATCCTGCGGCAAATACACCCGGCCCAGGGCGGCATCGTCGTGTACGTCGCGGATGATATTGGTCAGCTGGACGGCCGAACCCAACTGCAACGAAAGTTCGTCCGCCGCCCGGCCCTTGACGCCCAAAATGTCCAGCGTCGCGCAGCCCACAATCACGGCCACGCGGTATAAATACCACTCCAGTTCCCGCTGCGTCCGGTAAGAACGGCCCTGCAAATCGGCGCGCATCCCCTCAATAAGCAGTAAAAACCGGTCCCTGGAAATGCCAAAGTTTTTTACGTCCCGCGTCAGGCGTCTGCCCAAATCCGTCCGGGGGGTTCCTTCATATACGCGGCTGATTTCTGCGGCCCACGTGTCCAGCTCTTTCTCCGGGGCGGGTACGTCCGGCTCGTCGGCGATATCATCCATCCGCCGGCAGAACTCGTAATAATCGGCCAGCGCTTCGCGGCGGCTCTTTCCCAAAAAGAAAAAGGCCGGCCCGAAACTGGATTTTTTATACGAGCGGTTATCAGCCGTCATTTGGTTTGCCCGCGTTTAAAATAGGAAAGCGCCGCCCCCGTGGCCGTGGCGTAAATGGCGTTTTTGGGAATAATAAAATTCACGCCGTGCATTTTATGTAAAGCCTGGAAAACTTTTTTGGCAAACGGCACCAAGGTAAGCGTGCCCGTGAGCACCACGTCTTTTACCGAATCGTTGCGGCAGGCGAACACGGCCATCATGCCGATGGTTTGGAACACCATATTCAGCACGCCTATGGTTAAATCTTCGTGGGTGGCGCCGTCTTCCATCTTGCCGAAGTTGGAGGCCGTGGTGTCCGGCGTAAGCGTAGAAATAACGCCTTTGCTGATGTCCTGAATGTTTAAATCCACGCGGTCCAATGCGCCGCCTTCGGCCATTTCCACCACCGTTTTAAACGAAGTCGCGCCGCAGAGTTTGCCGCACAGCCCCAGCACCGTACCGCCGCCCACGCCGGAACCGCCGATGTGGCGGATGCCGTCTTGACCGNNGTACCGGTGCCCATGCTGACGATCAGCCCTTCTTTTTTGCCGGACAGCGCCAGCCCGCCGAGCCCGATGGCTTCAAATTCGTCCACCGCGGCGGTCGGAATGCCGTACACGTCTTTTTTAAACAAAGAAGACCCCACGCCCGTTAAAATAATCTGTTTGACGTCCGAAAGGGACAGGCCGTTTTCGTTGACGAATTTACCCAACGCGCCGTAGGCGGAAGTCAGCGGGTCGGCCGCTTCCACTTTCAGCATGGAGACGAGTTTTCCCCCGTCCGTATAACCCACGATTTTCGTCGTGGAACCGCCCACGTCAATCCCGATGACAACGCTCATAAAGCCTCCCGGTTCAGGCCGATGGACTGCAGGAACGGTTCGCTCTGCGCGGGACGGCCCAAAAAGTTTTTCACCATTTCTTCTTCGTCCAGCGTGCCGCCTTTTTCCAAAATTTCGCGGCGGAATTTTAAGCCCGTCTCGGAATTAAAAATACCGTTCTTTTTAAACTCGCCGAAGAAATCCTCCGCAATTACTTCCGACCATAAATAACCGTAATACCCCGCGTCGTACCCGCCCATAATATGGCCGAAAGACGCCTGCGGGATGGTGCCTTTGGTAAGCGGCAGCCCGCGGATTTTTTTCGTCAAATCAAAATACAGCTTGGTGGAATCCGGCGTAATCTTCGCGGTGTGCAGCGTCATATCGTACTGCGCAAAGAAATCCTGCCGCAAATAGGCGCCGCCGGAACCGAAATTTTTAGCGGCAATCATCCGCCCGATTAAATCGTCCGGCAGCGGTTCGCCGGTTTTATAATGTTTGCTGATTTTTTTAAGCACCTGCGGATCCCACGCCCAGCGTTCCAGCATTTGGCTGGGGGCTTCCACAAAATCCCAGCTGACGTTGGTGCCCGAGAAAGCCGAGTATTTGGATTTAGTCAGCGCGTTGTGCAAGACGTGGCCGAACTCGTGGAACAGGGTTTCCACTTCCCCGTGCTTTAAAAGCGAAGGCGTATCCGCCGACGGTTTATTGAGGTTGGCCACAATCGCCACGAACGGGATTTGGTACGTGCCGTCCTGCTTTTCCTCCCCTTCCACCAGGCCGAAACACGCGGCGTGTTTGTATTTGCCTTCGCGGGGATAAAGGTCCATATAAAAATAAGCGATGAGTTCGCCGGAAGCGCTGTCTTTAATTTTAAACGCTTTCACGTCAGGATGCCACACCGGGACGTCCACCGGTTCAAACGTAATGCCGAACACGCCGCCAAACAGCTCCAGCATTCCGTCAATCACCACCTGGGAAGGGAAGTATTCCTTGATTTTTTCGCTGTCCAGCTCCAGGTGTTCTTTGCGGTATTTGTTGCTCCAGTAGCCGCTTTCCCACGAATAAAGCGTGCGGCTTTTTTTGCCCGTTTTTTCGTTCTTGTAGGCAATCATTTCTTTATCTTCTTTTTTGCCCAGCGGTTTTAATTTTTTCTGTAAATCTTTTAAAAAGGTCATCACCGTTTTGGGGTTTTTCGCCATGCGGTTTTCCAGCTTTAAATCCGCATACGTGTTATACCCCAGCAAATGCGCGATTTGGCGGCGCAGGGTGAGCGTTTTTTCCAAAAGCTGTACGTTTTCTTCCCCGCCGCGGCGGTTGTATTTAAATTCCAGCGCTTTGCGGGCGGACTCGTCGTCGGCGTTTAACATAAAGGGCACATAGTCCGGGTAGTCCAGCGTAACGAGGTATTTGCCGTCTTCGGTTTTTTCAAGCTTTTGGATATAGTCCGCCCCCAGTCCTTTTAATTGCTCTTCGGTAACGGCCAGCGGGTCTTTATATTCCTGGATGTTTTTGTCAAACTTGATGACGTATTCGGCTTTTTCTTTATTAAGGGCTTTAAATTTTTCCAGGTCTTCGTCGCTTAGTTCCATACCGCTGTTTTTAAAACCAATCAGCATTTCTTTAACCAGCTTCGCCTGCACCGGGTCCAGCCGGGGGTTGGTGTCGGTATACTGGCGGATGGCTTGATATACGTCGCGCCGGGTGGCTACGTCCACCATATACTGGCTGATTTGCATTTGGAGCGCCAGGGCGGCGTCGCGGAAGTTTTTATCGGTGGACACATAAGACAGAAAACCGCTCATGCCCAGCGCGTTGCCGTACTTGTCAAAGGCGCGCTCGTAGCCCATAATGGTGTTGTCAAAGGTGCGTTCGCCGGGCGGGATGGCAATCAGCGCGGCCAGATCTTTTTCCAGCTGCACGCGCGCGGCGGCTTCGGCCGGGGCCAGTTCCTCCGCTTTATAATCAAAATGCAAAACGGCGTTTTTAAACATATCTGCCATGGAATACACTCCCGTCGCGGTTAGGAGAAAAGCCGTAACCAAAAGTAATTTTGTTTTTTTCATATTAATATATTACACTCTTATTGTATCGGTTTTCCGTTCAGTCGGGCAACCGGTAAAACGTGGAACGTAAATTATAACGCTGATGAAGAGAAATCCTTTTTCTTTTTGTTATTTGTTATAATTTATATTATATTAATTCACATCAAGGAATTAGTGGAAAAATAAAAATGTACGAAGCGTTTGTACCCAAAGAGATATTCCTTACTAAAGGAATCGGCAGACACAAAGAAAAACTGGCCAGCTTTGAAGAAGCGTTGAGAGACGCCAAAATCGCCAGCTTTAACTTGGTGCCTGTGTCCAGCATCTTCCCTCCCGGCTGCAAGACCGTGCCCGTTTCCAAAGGGCTTAAAGATCTTCACCCGGGCCAAATTCTGCATTGCGTCATCAGCAGAAACACCAGCAACGAATACCGCCGCCTTATTTCCGCTTCCGTGGGTCTTGCGATCCCGAAAGAAGGAAAGAAAACACACGGGTACATCTCCGAACACCACAGCTTCGGCGAAACCGACAAACAGGCCGGCGATTACGCGGAAGACTTGGCCGCTTTGATGCTCTCCACCACGCTGGGCATCGAGTTTGACAACAATACCACTTGGGACCAGAAAGAAGAAATCTGGAAAATGAGCGGTAAAATCGTCCGCACCACCAACATCACCCAGTCTGCCATCTGCGTAGAGGGGCTTTGGACCACCGTCGTTGCGGCGGCCGTGTTTGTCAAATAACTCCGGTAAGATTGTGAGCGATAACGTACAAACTGATAAGTTTATGGGGCTAGAGAGCAAATACAGCTCTCTGCCCCTTTGTAAATTCGTGGTAGTGCCCGTGCCGTTTGAAAAAACGGTCTGCTACGGGCACGGCACCGCCAAAGGCCCCGCCGCCGTGATTGAGGCCTCCACCCAAATTGAACTTTGGGACGAAGAAACCAAAACCGAAACCTGGGAGCTGGGCATTAACACCCAGCCGGCCGTCAACTGCAAAGGCTCCACAAATACGGTGTTTAAAAACATTGATAAAACCGTGCGCAATCTGATGCAGTACAAAGCTATCCCGTTCTACATCGGGGGAGAGCACACGGTTACCCAGGCGCTCGCGCAGCCTTATATTGAAAAATACAAAAACCTGAGCATCCTGCATTTTGACGCCCACGCCGATTTGCGCGAAACCTTTGAAGGCACGCCCAAAAGCCACGCCTGTGCGCTGTATCCGGCTTCCCGTCAGGTGCCGGTGGTGCAGGTGGGCATCCGCAGCGTAGCCAGCGAAGAAAAACAATACTGCAACGCGGGCAAGGTAACCACGTTTTTAATGCACGAACACCGGGATATTAAAAAACTCATCCCGCAGGTGCTTAAAAAACTGACTGACACCGTGTATATTACCATTGACGTGGACGGTTTTGATCCGTCCGTCATCCCCGCCACGGGCACGCCGCAGCCCGGCGGATTTATGTGGTATGAAGCGCTGGACTTGTTCCGCGAAGTCATCAAGCATAAAAAAATTGTGGCTGTAGACGTTGTAGAAGCCTGCCAGCGCAAGGCCGACGCCATTACGGAGTTTAACGTTTCCAAGTTAATCTACCGGCTGATGGGGTATCTGTCGCTGAAGAAATAATTTAAACCCGCTCTTACGAGCGGGTTTTTTACGGGAAATTATCCCGCACTAGTTCCTGCCCGTTCCGGCTTCGTACCCGGAGCGGGCTTTTTTCCGGGCTTCCGTCCGGCTATGCACGCGGCAAACACACGGCAGCCCTAGCATCACCGGCCCTAAACGCCGCACAGCGCACGGAAAACAGCCGCGCCTATACCTTGTCGGCTAAACGAAAACCCCGCCTTTTGGGCGGGGTTTTCAAACAAATAACTGCTTGCTTAGAACTTGTAACCGACTTTAAACAGGAAAGACAGATAGCTGTAATTTTCTTTGCCGGAAACACCGTCAATATCATACTTGCCAGTATCAAACTGAAAACCTTGGTAGCGCATTTCGCCGCCAATCATCCAGTTGCTTTCGCCCAGATCAGCTTCTACACCGGCACCGACGAAATAGCCTAACGAAGTGCTGGTACCGTCAACAGAGCCGTTTCCGCCCCAGGATTCCATTTCAATTTTTCCCTTAGCAGAAGTCAAACCCAAACCAAAGGGGAAATACACGCGCACGCGGCTTTGGGGATTAACGTTCAACCGGCCGACCGCCATGGCATTAAACGTATTCATAGACGATTTACTGGTCGTGTGCCCCCAAGAGGAGGACAAATCATATTCAGCTTCGCCGAATACACCGCCGCTGAGCTCACCGCCCAAACCAAGGTAATCATTTACAAAATACAAATAAGAGGCACCAAAACCAACACCAGCATCGCCCCAATCTAAATCATTAATTCTAAAGGTGTGTCCACCGCCGTCAATAACATACAGATCGCCCAAGCCCGCATCTTGAAGCGGCGCAAGCGCTCCTAAATAACCGCTGGCCAGCTGATCGCCGGCCTGGATGCCTTCCGCTTTAACGGCGGTAGGCCAGGCGCATAAAATGCTAAGAAGCACGCCCAACACTGCTAATTTTTTCATTCAGTCTCTCCTTGTGTAGTTTGACGCAAGTTTTCTTGCATAGAGAAATCATAGCAATCTGTCGTCCAAAAAGCAAGAAAGTTTTATATACAAAAAAACCGCCCCGTTCCGACGGGGCGGTTTTTTCCGGCAAAAACGGTCTCACAGCGGCGGCAGCGGGCCGACGTTTCCGCCTTCCGGCAGAGTGTACGGACACTTCAGCAGAGATTTGGCCAGCTCGTCAAACCCCCATTTATCCCTAAAAGAAAGGACGTATTTATACTGCGCCGCGGCTTTCTCGCGCTCACCCAGCAAATCATATACCTGGCCCAGACGCATTTCGTTCCACACGCCCCAGCGGCTGGGCTCCTGGCCTTTCAGCGCCTGCTGGCCCTGTTCAAACAGTTTGCGGGCTTCTTCAAGATTGCCCTGCGCCATTTGGGCGGTGCCCAAAGCGGTATAAGCGCGGGAAATATAAATATCTTTATAAAAAGGATCGTTTCCGATTAACTCCAAAAACGCCTGCGCCTGACGGGTTACTTCGTCGTAGTGCCCGGTTTCGTAGAGGCAGATGATTTCCACGTAATGCATCAGCGGATTTTTGGGGTATTTTGCGCGCAGCTCGCGGATGTATTCCAGCGACTTGGCGGGATTGTAATACTTGCCGCCGCGCGTGTTTTGGACTTCAATTAAAATCAGTTTGGAACTGTCGGCCGTAAAATGCGCTTTTTCGCGCGCCAGATTCAGCTGCGCCACGCCTTCGTCCGGGTTGCCTTTAATGGCTACGATTTTAGCCAGGATTTTAATGACGGAAGGGAGAGTGCCCGCGTAATACTGGTAAATGCCCAGGCCGAAATACGCGTCGTAATACGTCGGGTCCAGCTCCAGGGATTTTTCCAGATTTTTAATGGCTTTGCGTCCCGAAAAATAGGCCGTAATCCAGCTGCGGTTGCGCATGGTGAACATCGCGCGCAGCCCGTACAGCGCGCCGATGCCCATATAGGCGTTGGGGTCGTCCGGGTTTTGTTTAATCCAGCGCTTAATGCCGGCGATGGAATCGTCCAGTATTTTTTCAAACACTTTACGCTGGGCATCGTCGCTGAGTTCATACTCGTATTCGTAACGGCTCCAGGCAATCATCGCGTTGCCGAAATGCGCGAACGGATGGTCGGGATAGTCCTGAAAAACGAGTTCAATGTTTTTTTGCGCGGTGTCAAAATCCAGGCTGTACACGCCGTTAATCCCTTCCGTGGCGTGTTCCATTACGTCGGGAGGCAAAGTGATTTCCGCACGCGCGGAAGGCAGCGCGCCGGATACGAACAGGCACAGCGCGGCCGCCAGGCAAACCAGCCGTTTCATTATTTTTTGGCCTCTATTTTATCTTTGCCGAAATACGGGCGCAGGGCTTCGGGGATGATGACGGAACCGTCGGCCTGCTGGAAGTTTTCCAAAATGGCGGCAAAGGTGCGTCCCACCGCCAGGCCGCTGCCGTTAAGCGTGTGGACATACTCCTGCTTGCCCTGGGCGTTTTTGTAGCGCAGGCCCATGCGGCGCGCCTGAAAGTCCAGGCAGTTGGAGCACGAAGAAATTTCGCGGAAGCGGTTTTCGCTGGGCATCCAGACTTCAATGTCGTACGTTTTGGCGGACGAGAAACCAATGTCCCCGCTGCACAGCTCCACCACGTGATAGGGAAGGCCGAGCTCTTTTAAAATTTCCTGCGCGTCGGACACCATAATCTCCAGCATTTGATAGGAATGTTCGGGCTTGGAAAGCATCACCAGTTCCACTTTGTCAAACTGATGGTTGCGGATTAACCCGCGCGTGTCTTTGCCGTAGGTGCCCGATTCTTTGCGAAAGCACGGCGAATAGGCCGTAAGCTTTACGGGCAGTTCCGCCTCCGGCACGACGCGGATGCGGTTTAAATTGGTCAGCGGGATTTCGGCGGTGGAAATTAAAAACTGTTTGGGTTCGCCCGTGAGTTCGTACATATCTTCGCGGAATTTGGGCAGCTGGCCGGTGCCGACCAAAATCTCTTCGTTGACGATAACGGGCGGCATAATTTCGGTATAGCCTTTTTTCGCGTGCATATCCAGCATAAACGAAATAATCGCGCGCTCCAGGCGGGCGCCGTCGCCTTTAAACAAGGCAAAGCGGCTGCCGGACAGCGCGGCGGCGGCTTCAAAATCCAAAATGCCGAGCTTTTCGCCCACGGACTGGTGGTCCAGCGGTTTAAAATCAAATTTGGGAAGCGGGATGGTGCACGGCAGGTATTCCGGATTGTCCGCATCCGACGCGCCTACCGGAATATTTTCGTTGGGCATATTGGGGATGGACAGCAAAAGGCCGTCAATTTCTTTTTTAAGCGGGTCCAGTTCGGCTTCTTTGGCCCCCATTTCTTCTTTTAACTTGCCCACTTCGGCCATGGCTTCTTTGGCGGCTTCGTCGCCCTGTTCTTTTTTAATTTTGCCGATGGATTTAGACATCTCGTTGCGTTTGGCGCGCAGCTCTTCCACACGGGCGAGCACGGTTTTGTAAGCGGAGTATTTTTGAAGAACGTCGTCCACTTGGGCGGCCAGTTCGGGTTTTCTTAAGGATAAGCGTTTTTTGACTTCCTCGGGATTTGCAACGATGTATTTAATGTCTAACATAAAAACCTCTGTTATTTATTTTCTAAATCAATTAAGTACGGCTCGGGAAACCAGTGGCGGTAGGGCTTAAAAGTAGCCACGGCGTATTCTACGGCGTAAGACGTCAGCAGCCGCGCGCTTACGGGCGCCACGGAGCTTTGCCCCGCCACCAGCGCGCCCACCGTTAAAGCCAGTAAAACAAACAGCGTTTTTACAGACATAAAAAACGCTTTAAACAAAACAGCGGCAGACTGCTCGGCAAACGAGCGGCGTTTGGCGGTCATTTTTCTTCCCGGCGTTTGGCCAGTTCTTTGGTAAAACTTTTAACCAGGCCGCGGGCGATGTAATCGGCCGCGTCCAGCGCGCTGGAGCTTGATTCGTCCGACGAACCAATCCACACGATTTCGGCCGTTTCCACGTCCACCAGTTTGGCGATAATGCCCACGCGGGCGTTGATGGTGTATTCGGTGGGGCGTACGTCCGTAGAATGGGAATACTGCGTGCCCACGTTGCGGGTGTACCCCACATACGTGCCGTCCGGCAGCTGCATAACGTCCTGCGTATATACGGGGCGCGCTTCGCTGCGGCGGGTGGCGGTCATCGTCAGCTCGGTGCGCGCGGGCGTATAGGAGCTCACCTCGCCGATGAGCAGTACGTCCACGCCCAAAATCCGGCCGATTTCGCGCGTCGTCTCGGGCGATAAATAGCCCGACACCGAAATATTGTGTTCTTTAAGCACGCTTTCCAGCTGGGCGCGCTCCACCACTTTAAATCCGGCGTTGATTAAATACTTGGCGAAAAGGTTCTCCACCCCCTGCATAGCGGGCCAGGTGTTGGAAAAAGCCATCACGCCGATGCGGTCCATTTGGTCAAAATCATACGACTTGCTGATAACCGTTTTAGGCGTGCATCCCCACGCAAACAGGCAGCATAAAAGCGCCAGACTTATAAATTTCTTCATATGATAATTATATAATTTTTAGGCACCCGGAAATAAAGGTATAATAAATACAATATGACACCCGATAATCCGCTTTTTACCGAAAAAGCCAAAAAAATCAAGCTGCTGCTGACGGACGTTGACGGCGTGATGACCGACGGCAAGCTGAGCTTTTTTACCGACGCCCGGGGTACGGCGCGCGAAGTGAAACATTTTGAATCCTTAGACGGCATGGGGCTGATGTTTTTAACTTACTGCGGCGTGCAGACGGGCATTGTGTCCAAAGGCGCCAGCAACACGCTGGAATTTTGGGCCAAGGCGCTGGGGATGAGCTACCTGTTTTACAATACGTCCGTCAAACACCGCGCGCTGGAGTTTTTACAAAAAGAATACGGCATCCGGCCCGAAGAAACCGCCTTTATCGGCGACGATTTGATTGACCTGGGCCTGCTCGCCCGCGTCGGGCTGCCGCTGGCGGTGGCCAACAGCGTGCCCGAGGCCAAAAAACTGGCCGTATACACTTCCCCCCGCCACGGAGGGGACGCCGCCGTGCGCGACATTGCCGAACAAATCCTGCGCGCCCGGGGCGAGTGGGACCGCGTGGTGGCGGATAATATGTCCGGCATTTTCCAAAACCCGCAGCGGGAACTTTGTATTGTCAAAGGATTATAAAATTTTTACAATATAAATATCTTGCAGTATCATAAGGAGCTTTATGAAAAAATTACTTCTGCTGTGCGCACTGTTCCTCTCCGTCCCCGCCGCTGCGCAGGATTACTACGGATTGCAGGAATACGGTCTTCGCAAAAACACCACCCGCATTGAATTTTACGGCGGGNNGGCGGGATGGTCTTGCCGCAGGACAGCTGGTCCCACCACGGACAGGAAATTGACCTGGGCGGAACGGGCTGGACGGCCGGCATCGGTTTTACCCGCAACATCTTTCCGGTGTTCTCGCTGGGCGTGGACGGAAACTACGCGCAGCTGGGCGACGGCGACACCTTTATCTCCGGCGGTCAGGAATCCTACTACCGCACCGGCATCGCCACCGGGCTCGTAACGGGCCGCGTGAACTTTTTCCCGTCCCAGGCCACCCGCCTGTATGTGCCTTTCGGTATCGGCGTGGGNNCCAGAAAATGGACGACGGCTCCCACCTTACCACCGACAGCACCGACCTGGCGCAAATGCTGGGCTTGGGGCTGGAATTTGACATTGACGAAACCGTCATCTTCGGCGTGGAAGGCCGCTACTACTTAATTGAAGCCAACAGCGATTTTAAAGACGCGTTCGGCAAAAGCCGTTATCATTATATGACGGTGATGCTTAAAATCGGCTGCCGCTTTTAACGCACGGATATTTTTAAAACCCACCGCCCCGTTTGAGGCGGCGGGTTTTTTTATAACCTCAAAAACCGCTTGGCGCACAAGCAAAAAAAGGATTCAATAGCTATATGGAACAAAATATTTCCGTCCTGGTGATGACGTTACTTTCACTGATTGTACTCGCCGCGCTGACGCTGCCGTTTCTGGTGCACAAAGTGGAGGAAGAACTTGAAATTTTCCTTCTTGTCTGCGGTCTGGCGGCCGTGACCGTTTCCTCCGCGTGGAGCGGACACCTGGTGGCCGAAGCGTTAAAAGAGCCCGTCGCCATCACGGCGGCCGTACTCGTGCTGGGCGTGCTGTTTAAACGCTTTGGGCATTTAATCGCGCATATGGTGCACGCCGTGGAAGTAAAAACCGGCCCCAAAACCCTTTTGTTCCTTACCGTCTTTATCATCGGGCTTTTTTCAAGCATGCTGACGGCCATCATCGCCGCGCTGATTACGGCGGAAATTATTAAACTGCTGGATATTTCCGCCCGCGAAAAAACGCGCCTGGCGGTATATGCGTGTTTTGCCATCGGCTTCGGCGCCATTTTAACGCCCATCGGCGAGCCGCTTTCCACCATCGTCGTGGCCAAACTAAAAGGCGACCCGTACAACGCCGATTTCTTTTTCCTCCTGCGTTTAATGGGCGTGTGGATTCTGCCCGCGCTGGTGCTGTTTGCCGCGCTGGCCGCGCGCATGGGTAAGAAAAACATCACTTCCGAACCGACGGGTAAAAGCGAAGCCGAGCCGTACAAACAAATTTTTATCCGCGCCGGAAAAGTGTATATGTTCGTAGCCGCCCTCATCCTGCTGGGCGACGGTTTAAAACCGCTGGCCGCGCGCACGATTACGCATTTATCCAAATACGCGCTGTACTGGATTAACTCGCTGTCCGCCGTATTGGACAACGCCACCCTGGCCAGCATTGAAATTATGCCCTCCCTCCCGAAAGAAACGCTGGTGTTTTTGCTCGCGTCGCTTATTTTGGCGGGCGGACTGCTCATTCCGGGAAACATCCCCAACATCATCTGCGCGTCCAAGCTGGGCATTAAAAGCCGCGAATGGGCGCGCGAAGCGCTGCCGGTGGGACTTGTGATGATGGTGGTTTACTTTATCGTTCTGTCTATTGTATTATAAGAGTATGGACGACATCTTTATTAAAATTTTCTTATCGCTCGTGCTGGGCGGGGTGCTGGGCATGGAACGCCAGTACCACGACAAGCCCGCCGGATTTGCCACCAACTGTTTGATTTGTTTGGGGGCGATGCTGTTTACCGCACTGTCGGAATTTATGTACGGCCAGGGCGGAGACCCGGGCCGCATTGCGGCGCAAATCGTTACCGGCGTGGGCTTTATCGGCGCGGGGTCCATTCTGCGCGACGGAAACAAAATTTCCGGCCTGACCACCGCCGCCGGCGTGTGGCTGGTGGCCGCCATCGGCATGGCCGTGGGATACGGCCAGTATTTGTGGGCGGCGCTTTCGGCGGCGGCGATTCTCGTCGTACAGCTGGGCGTGCGCAAAACGCTTAAACTCGTGGAATTCGTGAAACATTACGACACCTTCTACCTTACCTGCGAGCCGAATTGGAACGTGGTGGACAAAATCATCAAACAAATTGAAGCGCAGCACGTTACCATCCTGAAAAGCGAAATTACCAAACAGGACAACCGCTTTCACGTCAGTCTGGTGGCCACGTTTACCGGCCATGAATTTCAGAACATTACCAAAGAGCTTTTAGAAATGCCCGAAATATACAGTTTGTATAAATAAAACAGGAGAATAATTCCGCTATGACGGACGACATAAAACCCATACCGCTGTTCAACCTGAAAGAACAGCACGACAGCCTCAAAACCGAAATCAACGCCGCGGCCACCGAAGCCTTAAATTCCATGCACTGGCTGCTGGGCCCGCAAACCGAAAAATTTGAAGAAGAATTCGCCGAGCTGATCGGCGTGAAACACTGCATCACCTGCTCGTCGGGCGCAAGCGCGATTCAAATTGCGCTGGCCGCCGCCGGCGTGGGCGAAGGGGACGAAGTTATTACTACGCCTTTTACGTTTATCGCCACCACCTCTTCCGTTTCCCTCACGGGCGCCAAATTCGTTTTTGCCGATATTGACCCGCGCACCTATAACCTGGACGTCAAAGACGTGGAGCGCAAAATCACCAAAAAAACCAAAGCCATTCTGCCCGTACATCTCTACGGCTACCCCGCCGATATGGACGCGATTATGCACCTGGCCAACGAACACGGCTTGAAAGTGATTGAAGACTGCGCGCAGGCGCACCTGGCCATGGCCGACGGCGTGATGGTGGGCGGCATCGGCGATGCGGGCTGCTTCAGCTTCTACCCGAGCAAAAATTTAGGCGCCTGCGGCGACGCGGGCTGCGTGACCACCAACGACGACGAAATCGCCGACCGCTGCCGCTCCCTGCGCCACAGCGGCCGCGCCAACGGCAAAGCCTATGAATACGATCTGGAAGGCTCCACCCTGCGTATGGACGAAATCCAGGCCGCCATTTTGCGCGTAAAACTGCCCCACCTGGAAGAATGGACCGAAAAACGCCGCAAAGCCGCCGCCCTGTATGAAGAAGGTTTGGCGGGCGTGCCCGTGGTGCTTCCGCCCACTCCTCCCGCCGGCTATGCGCAGTCCTACTATGTGTTTACCATCCGCGCGGAAAAACGCGACGAATTGCAGGCGTACTTAAAAGAACGCGGCATCGGCTCCGCCGTGTACTACCCCATGCCGCTCTACAAACAGCCGGCCTATAAAGACCGCGGATTTAAAGCCGAAGATTATCCGGAAGCGGAAAAAGCCGCCAAGGAAGTCCTGTCCATCCCGATGTTCCCGGAAATTACCGACGAGCAGGTGCGCCGCGTATGCGAGACCATCCGCGAATTCTACGAACAGGACGCAACGGTATAAAAGCTGTTTTTAACGCCATAAAAATCCTCCGTGTTACAACGGAGGATTTTTATTTTAAAATCTTCCCGCCAAAATACCGGCCCGAACACATATACCCTATTTTAAATACGGGCTTGTCCGCAACTTTATTTTTGAACGCCTCCCACATGTAAGGAACCGTTTGAAAACTTTTTAAAGACGTCCGGTGAAATTCCCCAGCGTCCCCGGGGCATTCCGTGAGGAATTTGTAAACGCAAATCACAGCCGCGGGGTTCACCGCGCCCACGCCTTCACCAGCGCCATTACCGAATTGTTGCCCGACTGCGCAGGGATTTCCGCCGGGTGCCGCAAAACGCGTCCGGCGCCCTTTTTTCGGCTTTTTATTCCCCCCTTCTAATCCATATGGCGGCGTCCTTTCCCATTCCCCGGCGTTAAAAAGCCCCGTTACGCGTAAAAATAAAAATTATCTTTATTTTTTAAGGATAATTTTTAAATAAATTTTACTTGAATTTTATAGGGTGAAAAAGAAAGCTCCCCGCATATTATGCGGGGAGCCGGCAGTTAATTTTCCACAAAGTTACAGCATTTTATTTTTTAAGCGGCTGGCGATATTATCCAATTCATCCAGCGAGTGGTAATGAATCACCAAAGTACCTTTTTTCATATTTTTACCGTATTTCACTTCCACTTTGGTTCCGAGCGCCGTTTGTAAATCACTTTCAAAAGAAGCCACTTCCACGGGTTTTGCGCCCTTTTCCGCTTTTTTGGCGGGGAACATCAGCGCGCGGGCGGCGTCTTCTGCCTGGCGGACGGACATTTTGCTGTTATGCATTTTTTTAAAAAGCATATCGCGTTTGGCCGCGTCCGTCACCATTAAAAGCGCGCGGCCGTGCCCTTCGGATAATGTCCCGTCCTGCAGGGCTTGCTGGATTTCGGGTTCCAGGTCCAGCAGGCGAAGCGCATTGGAAATGGCCGCCTTGGATTTGCCGCAATAGGAAGCCAAATCCGTCTGCGTAATATAGAATTTGCTCATCAGGTTGCGGTAGCCGAGAGCGGTTTCAATCGGGTTTAAATCTTCGCGCTGGATATTTTCAATCAGCGCAAGCGCACACATTTCCTGGTCGCCCAAGTGCTTATGGACAATGGCGTCAATCTCCGTCAGTCCCGCCAGCTGCGTGGCGCGGAAGCGGCGTTCGCCCACTACAATTTCGTATTTATCCAAGCCCGCGTCGTACACCACCACAATCGGCTGGGTTAAACCGTGCTCTTTAATGGACTGCGCGAGTTCCTGTAATTTTTCTTCGTCAAATACGCGGCGCGGCTGAAAACGGTTCGGTACGATTTTGCCCACGGAGATACGGGTGACGCTCATTCCGGGCGTTTGCTGTATCTGGGCGGACGCTCCGGCCGGCATTTGCATCACTTCCTGCGTTTGTTTGATTAAGGCGTCTAAGCCTTTTCCTAAAGCCTGTCTGGACATCTTATCCTCCGAAGTCGTAGTTCAAGGGCATATCACCCGTCATTTTAAAATCTTTATACATCTCTACATCCGCCCCGCGGCGGCCTAAAAACTCAATAGCCAGCTGAATATAGGCATTGGCTCCGCGGCAGGCAGGGTCGTAATCAAAGATGGACTGGCCGAAGCTCGGCGCTTCCGCCAGGCGGATATTGCGCGGAATCGGCGTTTTATACACCTGCTCGCCAAAGAAACGGCTGACTTCCGCAAACACCTGTTTGGAAAGATTCATGCGGGCGTCGTACATCGTCAGCACGCCGCCGTCCATCTTTAAGGCAGGATGTAAAAATTGTTTGATTTTCGCCACCGTGCTCATAAAATGGGCCAGACCTTCCATCGCGTAGTATTCGCACTGAACAGGCGTAATTACGCTGTCCGCCGCCATCATGGCGTTTAAGGTAAGAAGCCCTAAAGAAGGAGGACAATCAATAATAATATAATCGTACATTTCGCGCAAAGGGGCCAGCGCGTCTTTTAACATATTCTCGCGGCCGCGCACGTTTACCAGTTCCACTTCTGCCCCGGCCAAATCTTTGCAGGCAGGCAGTACATCCAGCATTTCGCTGGAGGTCTGGCGAACCACTTGCTCAAACGGAGCCGTTTTAGTCAGAAAGTGATAAACGGATTTATCGCCGTCCGCCACGGTTACGCCCAGGCCGGAGCCGGCGTTTCCCTGCGGGTCAAAATCCACCAGTAAAACTTCTTGGTCCAGGCACGCTAACGCATAAGACAGGTTGATGGAAGTGGTGGTTTTTCCTACCCCGCCTTTCTGGTTGGCAACGACGACAATTTCTCCCATAAATCCTCCGGTAAAAGTATACTTATATTAAACATTAATTCAGTATAAAAAGCAATAGGACGGAAATGTGTTTTCACGTGAAAACAATTCCCCCCGCCGACTCCGGTTTTCACGTGAAAACCAGACTATTTAATCCAGCGGATGCGGTTTAGCGGCCAGTGGACAAACCAGGCTTTTCCTTTGATATTTTCGCGCGGCACGGGGCCCCAGAAGCGGGAGTCGCAGGAATTGTCGCGGTTATCCCCCATGGCAAAATACGTGCCTTCCGGCACAATTACCGGGCCAAACGAATCGCGCAGATACAAGCCCAGGTAATTATCCAGTTGATGTTCCTGCCAGATTTTCTGGTATTGGGCTTGGTCTTCTTCTTCAAAATAAGGGGTGCGCTCCACGTTTTCATACACTTCATACGGCTGCTGCGGGAGTTCTTTCCCGTTTACCCAGGGACGTCCGTTTATAACCTGCACCGTATCCCCAGGCATAGCAATCACGCGTTTAACAAAGTCCTTCCCGTATTGACTGCCGCCGCAGTTCTGCTGTTTGCGGTCTTTAGCCGGAAAGCGAAATACAATAATATCCCCGGGTTTAATCTCTTCAAACTCGCCAAAGCGGATATTTGTAAACGGAATACGGAAGCCGTAGGCCGCCTTATTGACAAAAAGATGGTCCCCTTCCACCAGCGTATAACGCATAGACGCAGAAGGGATTTTAAAAGCCTGGATGAAAAAGAACATAACAAACGAAGCCACAAAGCCCGCAAAATATACGGTATTGCTCCATTCCAGGTCCGCCTTCATCATCTGTTCCTGCTTTTTAGGTTCCGCTTTACGCGCCTTATAATAGCCATATACGGCACATACCAGCGCAATCACGGCACCCAGCACAATTTTTCCTGTGCCAATCGGCTCCCCGGTTCCGCCCCCCATTACAAATGCCAGCACATATGCGGCACAGCCTAATATAATAAACAGGAAAGAAGCATGCCATCCCCCAAAAGTTTTGGGTGTGGATAACTTGCCTTTTTTCTTTAGAAAGCGCGTCCCTAAACTGAACGCATACATAATACAGGCTACGAGGAAAAGACGTTGTTCCATACGGGCTCCTAATTAAGCAGTTTTCACGTGAAAACTATTGTTTATAAGTTGTTGATAAATACTTTGATATTGCTTGGATGTATCTGTCATCCTTTTGGCTAAAGTCAGAGAATACCGCCCCATTTCAGCGCGCCGTTCCGGGCTGTCCGCCAGCTCCGCCATTAAACAGCTAAGCAGTGTTAAATCTCCCTTTTTAAATACAAAACCGTTTTTTCCGTGCTCTACCCACAGCGGCATATCTCCCGCATCACTGACCACACACGGCAGCCCCACACGCAACGCCTCCAACAAGGCAAGGGGCAGGGATTCCTCCACCGAAGGCAGTACAAATACATCCGCCATATTCAGCCAGTCGTTGATATTCGTTTGTTCCCCTGCCAGCAATACGGTTTGTTCCAGCTTATTTTGGCGGATAAACGCTTCCAGTTTTTCCCGTTCCGCGCCATCGCCCACATATACCAGCCGGGTAAACGGAAAGGAACGCAGTACGTTGCGAAAGGCCTGTAATAAGGTCAGCGGGTCTTTTACCGGGGCCAGGCGCGCTACGCTGATAAATACCGCATTGTCCGGCGTATAGCCGTACTTTTTCCGCATAGCGGCCCGCGCAGAAGCATCGGGATAAAAAGCTTTTTCATCCGCCCCGTTGGGAAGCAAATAGACTTTATTCTTTTGGTATTTTTGTTTTTCCACCAAATACCGCGCGGTGGAAAAGGATTCGGCCACCGTTAAGGTATCCAAATCTTTCAGCAAACGGTCGGCCCAGCGCAGGGCAAAGTTCTTTTTGGATAAATCAAAATGAGGTGTGGTAATCAGTTTTATGCCCTTTCCGGCGCAGGCTGTGCGGGCATATTCAATCCCCCGGTACAACATGGCATGCACGATATCCGGCCGGAAGGCTTCTACCGCGGCCGAGAGTTTTTGAATAATGCGCGTTTGAGAATACCACTGCATATTTAAAGACGCCACCTCCACCCCCGCCGCCTGCAATTCCCGGGCCACCGGGCCCAGCGGTTTAAGCGAAAGAACTTTTACCGTATGCTCTTTAGCCGTAAAAGCGGCCAGTTCCGCCAGCGCTTTTTCTGCGCCGCCTACGTCGGTAGAAGTGATGATGTATAAAATCTTCATATTCTTCATTATAGCAAGTTTGCGTCCTTGCCGGAGAGGTCTTAAAATGGTATGTTTAAACTAGAGAACACTTATGAAAAAATTATCATTAGCCGCCTGCGCCTGCATTTTTTTAGCCGGCTGCGGATTATACGGCACCACCCAATACAATATCCGCCTGGATGCCCAGCAGGCCGACTTCAGCCGCCCCGAAGATTTAAAAATGGGCTCCACCTGTACGTTTTTAGTGCTGGGGTTTATTCCCTGGCCCTGGCATAAAACCAAAACGCCCGACACGCTTTTGGGCGCCCTCATCCAGGCCGACATTCACCAAGTGGTGTGGATAGACAGTACATATGATTATAAATTTACGTATGCCTATTCCTGCAAAAATGTGTACGGTTATTAATTCTTTTTTTGTAATCCCGGATAATGTTTAGCGTCCGGGATTTTTGACGGCTTCTGACAAAAACGGACTTCCCAAAAGAAGCCCGTTTTGTTTGTGTAAAAAAAATACTTAAAATTTAAGCATTTTTTTCAAAAACGCCCTAAAATTTAATTTTCAGGCTTGAACTGGTCCTTTCCTACCCCGCAAACGGGGCATACCCAGTCTTCTTTCACATCTTCCCATTTGGTTCCGGCCGGTACGCCGTTTTCCGGATCTCCCAAAGCGGGATCATACGTATAACCGCACACTTCACAAATATACTTTACCATAAGAGTTTACCTCCCCTTCTTTTTTATAATTTAAATATGCGTCGCGCCCGCAGGCGTTTTGCCTTTAATTACATCGTGATAGTACGCATACGTCAGCGCCGTGCCGTGAGGCTGAACGACGCCCGCGTCCTTCACCGTGCCGATAAAAAGCGTATGCGTCCCGACGTCTACGGTTTGGCATACTTCCACTTCCATATACGAAAGCGTATGCTCCGTTACCACGGGACAGCCCAAAAAACCCGTTTTATACGGCACTTTGGCGAATTTGTCAAACGTGCGTCCGGTGCGAAAACCAAACGTGCCGATAAAAGGCAGCGGGGTATTTTGTTCAAGCGGCATAGCGGCAAATACGCGGCTTTTTAAAATCATCTCGTGCGTAAGGCTTTGTTTATTAACGGATATCGCCATCCGCGCGGGTTCGGCCGTCACCTGAAAAACGGTGTTTACAATCATTCCGTTTTTCTTTTCTCCGTCTACGGAAGTAACGATATAGAGCCCGTAAGTGATGTAATTCAGCCCTTCGTTAATGTCTTTTACCGCCATAGCCGCTCCCCGTTATTTTACTTTTTCCGCCAGTTTTTTACTGACGGCGAGGCCTAGTTCTTTACAGGCCAGCTTGATTTTTTCGTCGGGCACGAACGGAGACTTAATCGCCGGAGCGGCAATTTCCACGTTCATGCTTTCCAACATTCTGGTCAGCTCGTCCACCGGAGCGCCGTTCCAGCCGTACGAGCCGAACGCCGCGCCGACCAGCCCTTTTTTGCGAAGGCCTTTTAAATAGCACAGCACGTCGGCCATAGCCGGGAAAATCTGGCTGTTAAGCACCGGCGAGCCAATCAAGAGAGCGCTTGCATCCAACAGTTCGGTCGCCACGTCGCTTCTGTGATTGCTGTGCATGGAAAGCTGTTTTACTTCCGTACCGCCTTCGCGCAGGCCTTCGGTAATGTAATTGGCCATTTTTTCGGTGCTGCCCCACATCGTATCGTAGACGACGATCGCTTTGTTCTTCGGGGCCTGCGCCGCCCACTTGGCGTACAAATTGACAATTTTAGACGGATCCTTGCGCCACACAAAACCGTGGTCCGGCGCAATCATCCGGGGCGAAAGCCCCATCTTCTGCACCTGTGCCAGGAAGCGGAGCACAATGTCGGAATACGGAAGCACGATGTTGGCGTAATACTTTTCGGCTTCGTACATCCACAGCCGTTCTTCGTTTTCGTCGTCAAACAATTTGCCGGTGGCGTAGTGCATGCCGAATACGTCGTTGGTAAACAGGATATTTTCTTTTTCCAGATACGAAAACATACTGTCCGGCCAGTGCAGCATACGCGCTTCCACGAAAGAGATGGTGTCTCCCCCCACGTCAATGCGGTCGCCGGTTTTAACGGTTTTTAATTTTAAATCGCAGTGGAACTGGGCGGTAATGTCTTTAAAGCCCATATCCGACACGTACACTTCTTCGGGCTGGATGAGATTGACCGTCTGCGGAAGCGCGCCCGAATGGTCCATTTCCGAATGGTTGGAAATAATAATTTTAATTTTCTTGGGGTCAATTACGCTTTGGATGCGTTCCATCATTTCCCCGTAGAATTCTTTTTTGACGGTATCAATCAGCGTGGGTTTTTCCCCCATCACCAAATACGCGTTGTACGTCGTACCGCGCTTGGTGGAATACCCGTGGAAATCGCGAATGTTCCAATCAATCGCGCCCACCCAATATACATGTTCCGAAATTTTTACGGCTTCCATCATAAGAAGGATCTCCTGGAGTTAAATAAGCGCCCTCCCCTGCTGGAAGAGGGCGCGCCAAATTAATTTTCTTTCTGCCACAAACCGTGCAGGTTGCAATACTCGCGCGCGAGCACTTTGTCCGACTTGCTTTCAAATTCGGCTTCGGGCGCGTCGCCGGGTTTTAAATACTTGCGCTGCACTTTGCCGCATTTTTCGCAAATCAGTTCCACCCATTCAATATAATGCGCATCAATCATCGGGTGCGCCACACTGCCCACTTTAACGCGGTAGCCGCCTTCAATTTTTTCAATCACGGGCACGTGTTTTTCGGCCGCTCCGTCGGTAGTTCCGGGCACCTGCAGTTTCATGGGTTCGCCGCAGCACACCAGTTCTCCCGCGCCTGCGTGCACCACTTCCACTATGTTGCCGCAAACGGCGCATTTATAAATTTCGTTTACTTTCGTCATACAATACTCCCCCCGTTTATAACAATTTTTTTACTTCGTTTAATACTTCTTCGTAATCCGGCTCCTGCGTTACTTCCGGCACGAACTGGATATATTTTATTATACCTTCTTTATCCACCACAAACACGGCGCGCGTCAGCAAACCCAAATCTTCCAGCAAAACGCCATAGTCGCGCGCAAAGCCGTAATCGCGGTAATCGGATGCGGTCATCACTTTTTTTACGCCGTTGGCCGCACACCAGCGGGTCTGTGCAAAAGGCAGGTCGCGGCTGACGGTCAGCACGATAACGCCTTCCGGCAGCTTGTCCGCTTCCCTATTAAAGCGGCGCGTTTCCAGGCTGCACACCGGCGTATCCAGAGAAGGCACACAGGAGATGACCAGCACTTTGCCGTCAAAATCCGTCTTTTTGACCGTTTCCAGCGCATTGCCCGTAAGCATAAAATCGGGCGCCCGGTCCCCTGTTTTAAGNNCGCCACTTTGGCCGGTAAACCGTTCATGGTAATTTTATCTCTTCCCATAGTATTTTCCTTATTAATAATTATTCCTATTAATATAGTATATAATATTTTCCCCTCCAGGTTCTTTTATTATATGTTCGCATCCCCCCTTGTACAAGCCTAAAAAGTAACTAGTTTTTAAAAACTGTGGATAACTTTGCAAAAGCAGGTTTGTTTCGTAAAAACTGAGTTTTTAAAGGACTAAACGGTTTTTTGGGGTTAGGGTAGCCAAAAAATCCAAAACCGTTAAATTACGCGTTTTAATTGGTTTAAACGCCATTTTTGCATTTTAATCCATTGACCTGGGGCTGAATAAGTGGTAATATTAAAGAAATCCTTATCTTTATATGGCGGCATTATTGTGGACAATTTACAAGCTTATCCCCTGCTGGTTCCCATTTTTCAGGACATTGAAAATATTATAGGAAAAGATACATATGATATGTGGCTGCGCCCCGCACGCTTTTCGTACGAGGGCACCGTCCTGACCATTTCGCTGCCCAACCAGTTCTGGGGCAAAACCATCCGCGAGCGGTACCAGCATATTATTACGGACGCTTTTTTAAAACATTTGGGAGCGGAAATATCCGTCGTGTACGACGTTGCCGCGCAGGATCCCGCCCCGGCGGTCAGCTCCGCGCAGGACGTTATCCCCGCGCGCCCGGTTCCCGCCGCCCCCGCGATAAAAAAGAATCCGTTTCCGTCGCGTTTGAATTCTTCGTACACGTTTGCGAATTTTATTGAATCGCCGTCCAACCGCTTCGCCTACAAAGCCGCCGAAGCCGTGGTGCACAAACTGGGCAACCGCGAAAACAACCCGCTGGTGATTTATTCTTCCCCGGGCCTGGGCAAAACCCACCTGCTCCACGCCATCGGAAACCAAATTTTAAAAGACAATCCCAACGCCAAAGTATTGTATATGTCCGGCGAGGAATTTGTCAGCGAATACATTGAAGCGCTGCAAAATAAATCGTCCGAAAGCTTCCGCAAAAAATACCGTTCGCTGGACTGCTTTTTAATGGACGATATTCAATTCGTGGCCGGCAAAGCCGCCAGCGAAGTGGAATTTTTCTACACGTTTAACGCCCTTTTTGAAAGCCGCAAGCAGATTGTGCTGTCTTCGGACCGCACGCCGCAGCAGCTGGATTTGGACGAACGTCTTTCCTCGCGTCTGCTGTCCGGCATTATCGCCGAAGTCAAGCGGCCCAGCCTGGAAACCCGCATCGCGATTCTGCGCCAAAAACGCGAATCCATCAATTTTGACATCGGCGACGACGTACTCTCTTTTATCGCCGAAGGCATACAAACCAATATCCGCGAGCTGGAAGGCTCCCTGTTCCGTTTGGTGGCCTACTGTGGAATGCACGGCGTAACGCCCACCATCGCTATCGCCAAAGAGCTGCTGGCCGATATTCTGGTGAGCGAAACCGATTTATCCATTAACGTAAATTCCATCAAAAAAGTCGTCGGCAAACATTTTAATATTAAGATGGAAGATTTTAATTCCAAGCGCAAAACACAGTCCATCGCGTGGCCGCGCCAGATAGCGATGTTTCTGGCCACGGAACTGACGGACCTGTCTTTGCCGGAAATCGGGCGGGAATTCAACCGCGACCACAGCACCGTCGTGCACGCGCGCGACGTAGTAAAAGAAAAAGTGGCGGCGGACCCGTTCTTTGCGGCCGAAATCAACCAGGTTATCTTGGATATTAAGGCTGTGGATAAAAAGTAAAAAACGGTGGATAAGCAGTTTATAAAACCCCAAAACGGCGGGTAACATTTTTGGCGGTGGATGATGTGGACAAAACAAGCAGGTTATGCACAGCCAAGGCCTGCGGCCTGTATAGGGCAAATCACACTATCCACACCATAAACAGGACATATTAATAGGGATTAAGATATGAAAATAAATATTACTAAAGCAACCTTTTTGGAAGGCATACAGATTGTGTCCGCGGGCGTATCGTCCCGGACCACGCTGCCCATCCTGCACAACTTCCTGATGGAGGCGCACGGCAATAAGTTAAAACTCGTCCGCACCGATATGGAAATGGCCACCGTCCACTACGTCAACGCCGAAGTGGAAGAAGAAGGCAGCATCACCGTCCCGATAAAAGAATTTTCCGACATCATCAAAAACCTTCCCGATGATAAAGAAATCAATCTCTACAGTGACGAAAACAACAAATTTCATATCAAATCCGGCAAAAGCAAATTTTGGGTGATTGGAACCCCCAAGTCGGAATATCCCGCCATCCCCGAAGTGGAACGCGCCAACAGCGTGTCCCTGGATCCGCTGGAGCTGCAGCAGATGATTGAACGCACCGCGTTTTCCGCCTCCACGCAGGAAACCCGCTATATTTTAAACGGTTTGCTGTGGAACAATACCGCGGACAAGTTTGAAATCGTCGCCACCGACGGCGGACGCCTGGCCGTGGCCACGCACGCGGCGCTGCCGGGAAGCAAAGA
Organism: Candidatus Avelusimicrobium alvi; assembly: GCA_002329395.1. Taxonomy (GTDB): domain Bacteria; phylum Elusimicrobiota; class Elusimicrobia; order Elusimicrobiales; family Elusimicrobiaceae; genus Avelusimicrobium; species Avelusimicrobium alvi. Next base: position 26,052 of record DCTQ01000010.1, read on the forward strand.
ATTTAAAATCATCATCCCGACCAAAATTTTAAACGAAGTCTGCCGCTATATCGGCATCGCCAAACCCGGCAAAGACAGCAAAATTGAAGTAAACGTTTCGTCCAACCAGGTCAGCTTTATGATGAACGAAACCACGTTTATTTCCCGCTTGATTGAAGGCAACTTCCCGAACTATAACCAGGTAATTCCGACGAAGAAAAACATTTCGTTTGAGGTGTTTGACAAAGAACTTTTGGCCTCCACCCGCCGCGCCGCTTTGTGCGCCGGCGAGTTTGGAAGCGTGGTCAAATACAAACTGGAAAACAACGCGTTGACGGTTTCTTCCAATTCGCAGAATATGGAATTTACCGACGAACTGCCCGTGGAATACACGCAGGAAGCGTTTGACGCGGCCTTCAACCCGCAATATATTATTGACGTACTGAAAAACATTTCTGCGGAGAAAGTGTCTTTCTCGTTTATCAACGCGTCTCAGCCGGTGCTGATTGAGCCCGTGGGCGACGCGACGTTCAAGTACGTCATTATGCCCGTGAGAGCGTAATGAAGTTTGGCCAAAAACCCAGAAAAGAATGGCGCTCCAGCCAGGAATTGGACCGCAGTTATAATCCGCTGAACCGACGGCTGAACCGCCTGATGATTTTGGACCACGTCTGGAATCAGCTGGTGGGAAACAAAAACCGGTTTTGGGTGCTCAAGGCCGTTAAAGAAGATACGCTTTACGTGCAGGTAAAAATTTCGGTGGCGCGGAACGAACTGATCGCGCGCCGCCGCCAGCTGATTACGGAACTTAATAAACATTTTGACGAGCCGTGGATCGGCAAAATAGAAATTCAGTAGTTTTGCATTTTTTGAAGTATTTTCACTAAGGAGTTTTGAATGACTGACGAACAGAAAGAGAAGGATTACGATTCTTCCAAAATTACCGTTTTAGAAGGGTTGGAAGCGGTTCGCAAACGCCCGGCCATGTACATTGGCTCCACCGGGCTTCCCGGCCTGCACCACCTGGTGTATGAAGTGGTGGATAACTCCGTGGACGAAATTTTGGCCGGCGGCGCCACCACCATTACCGTTACGATTAAAGACGATATGACCTGCTCCATCCAGGACGACGGCCGCGGTATTCCCGTGGACCCGATGAAAAACGCCAAGGACCCCAAACTTCGCAATAAATCCGCCCTGGAAGTCGTGATGACCGTACTGCACGCCGGCGGTAAGTTTGACAGCGGCGCCTATAAAGTGTCCGGCGGTCTGCACGGCGTGGGCGTATCCTGCGTCAACGCGCTTTCCGAAACGATGGAAGTGGAAGTCAGAAAAGACGGCCACGTCTATTATCAGTGCTACCACCGCGGCAAACCCGAAGAAGCCGTAAAAATCGTAGGCGATACGAATGAACACGGTACGAAAGTAACCTTCCACGCCGATAAAGAAATTTTCGGCGAGCTGGCTTTTTCGTATGAAACCATCGGCAACCGCCTGCGCGAACTCGCGTTTTTAAACGCGGGCGTAAAAATTATTTACACCGACGAGCGCAAAGAAGACAATCAAACCGTTACCTTCCACTTTGAAGGCGGCATCGCGCAGTTTGTAAAGTATTTAAACACGAACAAAACCGTCATTAATCCGGAACCCATTTACCTGACCAAGGAAGTGGGGGATAATTATATTTCGTTTGCCATCCAGTACAACGAAAGCTATTCCGAAAACGTGTTTTCGTTCGTCAACAACATCCACACGATTGAAGGCGGTACGCATTTAAGCGGTTTCAGAAGCTCTTTAACGCGTATCATCAACGAATACATCAAGAACAACAATCTTTCCAAACACAAAGACATTTCCGTGGGCGGCGACGATATCAAAGAAGGTTTAACCGCCGTCTTGTCCGTCAAAATTCCGCACCCGCAGTTTGAAGGCCAGACCAAAACCAAACTCGGCAACTCGGAAGTGGAAGGCATCGTGCGCTCCGTGGTGGGCGAAACGCTGTCCACCTTTTTTGAAGAAAACCCCAAAACGGCCCGCGCCATCTGCGAAAAATGCGTCGGCGCCGCCGTGGCCCGCGAAGCCGCCCGCAAAGCGCGCGATTTAACCCGCCGCAAAGGCGCGCTGGAAGGGGGGGGACTGCCCGGCAAACTGGCGGACTGCCAGGAACGCGATTCGGCCAAATGCGAGCTTTTCCTCGTAGAAGGCGACTCGGCCGGCGGTTCGGCCAAACAGGGGCGCGACCGCGTGTTCCAGGCCATTTTGCCGCTGCGCGGTAAAATTTTAAACGTGGAAAAAGCCCCGCTGGTGAAAATTCTGTCCAGCGACACCGTGCGCGACCTGATTGCCGCGGTGGGCACCGGGGTCGGCGAAGGGGACGGCGGTTTTGATATTTCCAAACTCCGCTACCACAAAATCATCCTGATGGCTGATGCCGATGTGGACGGACAGCACATTTCCACCCTGCTTTTAACGTTCTTCTACCGCCAGTTGAAACCGTTGATTGACGGCGGACACATTTATTTGGCGCAGCCGCCGCTTTATAAAGTGAAAAAAGGCAAAATGGAACAGTATTTGCAGACGGAAGACCAGATGCAGCAGTGGCTGATGAGAGAAGGCCTGGCCACCGTTACGGTAACCGACGTCAAGAAAAACGAAGCCCTGAACGCGGAGCAGTTAAAAGACCTGCTTAAAATTCTGCGCGACGTGGAAGACATTTTGGGCAAGCTGGAAATTAAGAATATTACGCTGGCCGATTTTATGGCGTTCCTGTCCGAAGGCAAAGTGCCGGTATACCGCATTCCGCTCAAAAGCGGCGGGTTCCGCTACTTCTATGCGGAACAGGAATACCGCGAGTACGAAGACCAGTATATGCAGGAAAAACGCGAAGAACTCGCGGCCGACGGCGTGGACGTGTCCGCCGTCAGCAACGACAGCCTGATTCCCGAACACCAGAGCCTGTTTGAATTCGGCAAACTGCTGGCCGATGAAAAGAAGATGGAAGCTTTCGGCTTTACCTTCGCGCAGTATCCCGTCATCCAAAGCGAAAAGGACCGCATTAACCCGCTGTTTAAAGTAAACAACGGCAAAACGGATGAACTGGTGTACAGCCTGGCGGAACTCTTGCAGGCGGTAAAAGAAGCCGCTTCCGCGGGCGCGAGCATCCAGCGCTACAAAGGTCTCGGTGAAATGAACCCCGAACAGCTGTGGGAAACCACGATGGATCCGGCCAAACGCAAACTCATCCAGGTAAAAATCAACGACGCGGCCGACACCGAACAGGCGTTCACCATGCTGATGGGCGACCGCGTGGAACCGCGCCGCGACTTCATCCAGTCCCACGCCCTGGAAGTAAAGAACTTAGACATTTAACCCACCGCGCCCGGGGCGTTTAACCAACCCCGGCGCGGAAACGATTTATCCGTATCAGGAGATATTTTTAATGAGCGA
>DCTQ01000037.1:0-4218 GCA_002329395.1 Candidatus Avelusimicrobium alvi
GATGTACCCGCATAGAAAGCCACCCCCTGGAAGGGGCCTTGATGCGTTTTTTTTTTTTGATAAATTGGGAATATCAACTTAATATAAATAGGGGGATATATCCCATGCAAAAAAGTCTCGGATTCACGTTAATAGAGCTGTTAGTGGTCGTTTTAATTATTGGTATTTTATCGGCTGTCGCTCTGCCGCAATATACCAAAGCAGTGGAAAAAAGCCGTGCGGCGGAAGCCATTAGCGTTTTAAATGCGTTATATCGCCAATATCAGCTTTGTTATTTATATGGGGACCAGCAAAATTGTGATATGGGAGGGTCTTTTGATGATTATGACGTTCCTCCTCCCGGCACAAAACTTTCTAACGGATGTTATAAAACAAAGGATTGGTATTATTGTCCGCCGGGGCAATCAGATATTATAGCCTACCGTGTCACTTCCGCCAGTTCTGATACGTCTCCCTGGCGGAACGCTGCGGGTTCATTGACTATGTGGGGATATGGCTGGGGGGCAAATGGAGATAGTTGTTTAGGTACAATTTCCTGCCAAAATGGAGATGATACCGGCTTTTGTAAAAAAATTGGATTTACGGCGACCCGTCGTGATTGCGACGGTACGGTACAGCCATAAGAATATAAATCCCGTAACTTTACTAAATACTAATGAATATCTGATAAAACACCCCGGGCGGAAGCCCGGGGTGTTTGGCTATTTATCTTCGTATTTGTAAATCACCAGGCCGCTTCTGAGCTTCGGCTCAAACCAGGTGGATTTGGGCGGCATAATTTTATTGGCGTCCGCCACTTTCATCAGCTCTTCCATAGAGGTGGGGAACATAGAAAATGCTACCCGCCATTTCCCGCTGTCCACGCGTTTTTTAAGCTCGCCCAGGCCGCGTATGCCGCCCACGAAATCAATGCGTTTGTCCGTGCGCGGGTCGCCAATGCCCAATACGGGCCCCAGCAGGTTTTCCTGCAGGATGCTTACGTCCAGCGCGGCCACCGGGTCGTGCTCGTCAAACGAGCCTTTTTTGGCGCGCAGAGTGTACCACTGCCCGCCCAGATACATACCGAACTCGTGGCGTTTCTGCGGGCGTTCTTTGCCGGTTTTTTCCACGTCAAACTTATCTGAAATTTTAGCCAGAAAATCTTTTTCAGTAAGTCCGTTTAAGTCTTTTACCAGGCGGTTGTAATCCATCACATAAAGCTGCCCGGCGGGAAAAATAACGCTTAAAAAAAAGTTGTATTTTTCTTCGCCCGTGTGTTTCGGGTTATGTTCCCTGCGCTGGCGCGCCACATTGGCCGCGGCGGCGGAGCGGTGGTGTCCGTCTGCGATATAGAGTGTGGGGACGGCGGCGAATGCGTCCATCAAAAATTTGATGTCCTGCGGATCGTCAATCACCCAGAATGTGTGCTTTATGCCGTCGTCCGCAGTGAACGAATAAACCGGGAATTCCGCCGCAATTTCGGCCGTTTTTTCGTTGATGGCGGCATTGTCCGGATACGTTAAAAACACCGGGCCCGTGGTGGCCGAAAGCGCGTGCACGTGGCGGGTGCGGTCATCCTCTTTGTCCTTGCGGGTCAGTTCGTGTTTGCGCACGACGCCTTTTTCGTATTCTTCCGTGGAGGCGGCGGCCACCAGCCCGTACTGGGTGCGTCCGTCCATCGTCTGCGCGTAGAGGTAGAAGGCCGGTTTTTCGTCCTGTTTCAGCACGCCCGTTTGGATGAACCGCTCCAGGTTTTCTTTGGCTTTTGCGTACACTTCGGGCGCGTACAAATCCGTGCCTTCGGGCAGGTCAATTTCCGGCTTGTCTACGTGCAGGAAGGAATACGGGTTGCCTTCGGCCATTTTGCGCGCTTCGGCCGAGTTCAATACGTCGTACGGCGGGCAGGCGATTTTTTCGCAGTGCCCGGCGGGGCGGAAGCCCCGGAAAGGTTTTATCGTAGCCATCAGTTCACCCGGTGTAAAAATTTTCCGGCGGCGGCGTATTCGTTGATAATGTCCACGGCCATTTCCGCCACGGCGTCCTGCGCCTGTTCGGTGCTGGCGCCGATGTGGTGCGTTCCGTAAAAGTTTTCGGCGCCTTCAAACGGCGTGTAATCAAAGGCTTTATCGTTGGCTTTAGGCTCGGTTTCGTACACGTCCAGCGCGGCGCGGATGTTTTTTGTTTTCATCGCTTCGGCGAGGTCTTTGGTTACCACCAGGCCGCCTCGCGCGGTGTTGATGAATGTGGCGCCGTCTTTCATCGCGTCAAAGAATTTTTTGTTAAACAGCCCGTGCGTCTGCGGTGTATCGGGCAGGTGGATGGTAATCACATCGCACATGGCGGCCAGCGTGTAAATATCCGGCTCCGGCGTGATGTGAAGCTTGGCGAACAGTTCCGGCTTGTCGTACGGATCGTACGCGACCACTTTCATTCCGAACGCCTGCGCGCGTTTGGCCACTTCTTTGCCGATGTTGCCCAGCCCGATGATGCCCAGCGTGCGGCCGAAAATCCCCTTGGCCTTGCTGTATTCCGCTTTGTTCCACACGCCGGCTTTGAGGTCGCGCGTGTTGTGGTACAGCCGGCGGTCCAGCGCCAGCATAAGGCCCATCGCCAGTTCGGCCACGGCGATGGAATTGGTGCCCGGGCAGTTGCAAACGGCCACGCCTTTGTCGGCGGCGTGCTGCGTGTCTATGGTGTCGTAGCCGGCTCCGGCGCGGATGATGAGCTTTAAATTTTTTCCCGCGTCAATCACGGCGGCGGGCACTTTGGTGCTGCGCACGATGAGCGCTTCATTGTCTTTTACGGCGGCGGGCAGGGTGGTTTCGTCCAGGCCCGGGTCGTCGGTAATCTGGTGGCCTTGTTTGGCGAGCACTTCTTTCCAGCGGGCCGGAAATTTATCGGCAATCAGTATTTTCATTTAGCCTCCAAACGCAGCTGGCGGACGATTTCGTCCACCGCGGCGGTGAGTTTTTCGTATTCGCCCGTGCCGTGAATGTCCACGAACGGGAAGCACGCGATGCGCAGAGAATTTTGTTTGACGGAAGAATACTTTTTAATGCCGTCCGCCAAGTTGGCCAGGCCCGTGGCTTTTAAGGCGGCGGAGATGTCCGCGTCTTTGAGGTTCGGGTCGGTCACTTCCAGCGTGAGCGTGGTGTAGGAGCGGTGTTTTTCGTCCTTAATCAGCGGGGCGAGGTAATCCGTCTTGGCGGCCCAGGCGAGCAGATAGTCCGCGTGTTTGCGGCACAGCGCGTCCATGGCTTTTAGGCCGCCGTTGGCGTTCATCCATTTGCAGGCTTCGTTGAACATCCAAATGTTGGTGGTGGAGGGGGTGTTGACCGTCTGGCATTTTTCCTGCGCTTTGGCGGCGGCTTCCGCCAGGTCCAGCGCGTAGGGCACGGTGCGGTATTTTTTCACCTCTTCCAGGCGTTTGACGGCCGCCGGGCTCATAATAATTACGCTGGAGCCGCCGCCTACGCCAAAGCATTTTTGCATGGAGAAGAGCATCACGTCAAATTTATTTTTCGGCAAATCGCGTCCGCCCGCGCAGGAGGTGCAGTCCCAGGCGATTAAGGTGTCTTCGCCTTTGGCTTTCCAGGCTTCTTCCAGGTATTCGTCCGGGATTTGGGTGCCGGTGGAGGTTTCGTTGGGCGTTAAAATCACCAGGCTGGCGTTATAGTCGGGCTTTTGGGCGGGGAAAAATTCGTTTTCGCCCGCTTCGCGGATGGAGCGGATGACGTTGGCTTCCAGGCGCGAAGTGATTTTTTTGGCCCAGAGTTTGGAAAACGCGCCGAAGGACAGGCCGGAAATGGAATTTTTGGTAAGGTTCCACACCACGGCGTCCATGGCCGGGGTGGCGCCGCCCATAAAAAAGATGACGGTGTAATCTTCGGGCAGAGAAAGGAGCGTGCGCAGGTTGTCCGCGGCTTCTTTATATAAGCCGTCGGTGGAGATGTCTTTGGCGCGGTGGCTGCGTTCAAACTGGGTCTTGCAGACGGGAGTTTCGCGGATGACGGGATGGCCCTGGCTGGGGCCGCAGGTAAAAGTGGAGGCCGGCAGTTTGGCGGCGTCTAATTTAATGTTCATCTAGTATTCTCCTTATGTTCGTAATTTTCTTCATTCTAGCAAAGTTTTGGCGCAAAAAATCATCTTTATTTAAGGTTAGAAAAACGGGGGGAAATCCCGTCGGAAACGGCCCGCGGGGGCAGATGGGTGCGGCCGTTTTGCTGTTTTATGCAGGTC
>DCTQ01000037.1:4303-4555 GCA_002329395.1 Candidatus Avelusimicrobium alvi
TTTTTTTTTTTTGATACGATTTTGAGGTGGTTGAGATGGGGAAAGAACCCCCGGCGCGCAAACGTCGTATTTAGGGGCTGTTTTGAGGAATTTTGAATGCTTCTTTCTGTCCCTCCTCACCACCAATGAATAAAGATAGGAAGAGCAGGGACGCGCCCAAGCTCTGGAGCGCGTCCTCTGGTTTTGAGGTATATAGATTGAGGAGGGAGGATGAAAAAATCTAAGCAAAAGAAAGCCTTCACGCTTACGGAG
>DCTQ01000052.1 GCA_002329395.1 Candidatus Avelusimicrobium alvi
GGGGTTTTCAACAGATACAAAAAATCCCCGGGGTCAGCCCGGGGATTTTTATTGTCTGCCAAAAGCGTACCAAAACAGCCGTCATTTCCTGATGCAGCAGCCGGGAATCCTGCCGTTTCGCAACAACCAGATACCCGACAGAAACTTTCGGATATGACGACTGGGGAACCTACATTATTCCCGCCTAAAACTTGCTCCACTCACACATCAAACAACCGTCATTCCCATGTGCAGCAGTTCGGAATCTTATCGCTAATCATAAAAACAAGCAGGAAGAGCGGAACTGCCTATAAAAACCCCCGGCCGGGCCGGGGGTATATATGTTAAATACAAGCTTCTACCTGTATCCCGCCGCCGGGGCAGTAATCGTTAACAGAGCATTGGCTGTAACCGCTGCAGGCCGACGAAGGCACGCTGGCACCACAGTTGTAAGTGGCCACCGTCTGCCAGGTGCAGGATTCGCTGCCGGAACCGCCGCCCGAGCCGCCCGAGGGGAGACATTCCAATTCGCTAGCGTCATACACCGTTTGGGAAGGGCAGGAACAAGTACAAGAAGAATCATTCCATATGCCCGCCTGCGCTTGGGAATTTTGAGGCTGTTCGCATTTTTGGGCCTCGTAACTGTCGCAGCTTCCGCCGGCGCTGCTGCCGCAGTTCTGAAGAGCGAGCAGCCACACTTCTTTCGGCGTGCTGTCGCTCGTCTTGCGCTTTTCCCACGCCAGCTGGCACTGGGTTAAGTTGGCGCCCGTATTGGTATGCGCGGCCGTAGGCTCCGGGATATCATTCCCCGCCAAATAAAAACCAGCCGTATTCCCGCTGTCGTACAGTCCCACCGTGCTTCCGTTATTGCCCGTAATTTCCAGCGTACCGCCTTTGAGCGCGGCGGCCTTCTGTTTGAGCATATTTACGGCGTCCAAGGTTTGGATATACGAATCATTATTATATGTCTGCGTACCGCCTTTGGCCCTTACGCTGGGCAATAACCCGGAAGGTACAGACGTGCTTTCCGATTTATAGCTGGAATACGTATTGGACGTATTGCCGTGGAAAGCCGTATTGGGCATATTGATGGCGGAACCCGAGGCGCCCGTTACGGTGGGCACGTCGTAAATGCGGGAAGAGGTGTCCGTCGTCATGGACACGGTCCCCCCGGAAGAAATATTCATCGTAGTAGCGTTTAAACCGCCTTTTAAATTGGCTTTATCCGTTATCTTTAAATANNACCCATACGAGACGGATTAAAGCTGACCGAAGAAACGACTTCGGCGGACAAAGGAACTGCACAGATTAACGCAAAGAGCGGCAAAATAACTGATTTCATCAAAACTCCTCCCTTCCTGCTGGGATTACAGTCAACTGGTCTTTTTCCAATTTATCAAAAAAAACCGACAAATACAACCCCTTTCCCGGGGGCGGTTTTCCGCACGGTTGTTCCTCCGCGCCGCCGCGGCATCCCGCTAAACGCCGTAAAACCGGCACGGCCGTCAATCCTGCTGACGCACACGCGGAAATATCATATAATAAAAAATATATGGGACATTTCTTACTCCTTCTGACTAACCTGGCTTTTCCTCTGGCCGCCCTGGGCGTGCTGCTCGGCTTTTTGCTCTCTCCCAGAAGAGGCCTCTTAAAACACCTGACCCAGGAACTAAAAGAACGCTTCGGCCTGGAAGAAGAAGGCGAAATCCCGCAGGGCGCGGTATGGATTCACTGCGCAAGCGTGGGGGAAGTAATGTCTATGAAAGAGATGATTGCGCGTTTAAAAACCTTTTATAAGCGCGACATTCTCGTTACCACCACCACCGAAGCCGGCAAAGAAACCGCTTTAAAAAACCCGCAAATCGCCAAAGCCCTGCTGGCCCCGCTGGACTTTTATCCGTCCTGCAAACGCTTTATCCGCCTGGCCAAACCGCACCGGCTGTTTATCGTGGAGCGGGAAATCTGGCCCAATATGCTAGAAGCCGCCCATAACGCGGGCGTACCCGCCGCGCTGATCAACGGGCGCATTTCCGCCAAGTCCGCGCGGGCGTACAAATGGGTCCGGCCGCTTTTTAAACGCGTGCTCGGCACGCTTTCATTCGCCGCCCTGCAAACCAAAGACGCCGCCGCCCGGTACGAATCGCTGGGCATGGAGGCGGACAAAATTTTCGTCTGCGGCAACGTAAAATACGACACGCTAAACGACCGCCCCGCCAAAACGGCCGAGGTAAACAAACTGCTCGCCGCGCTGGGCTGGAGCGGCAAGCAAATTTTGGTGCTGGGCAGCACGCACCCCGCCGAAGAAACCATGCTGCTGCGCGCCGCGCCGGAGCTTATCAAAAAAGGCGTTAAAATCATTTTTGCGCCGCGCCATCTGGAACGCAAGCCGGAAATAGAAATCACCCTGCGCCAAAGCGGGCTGCACCACGCGTTTGTGAGCCAAAAAGAATTTGACAAAAATACCGACGTTCTCTGCGCCGACGTAATGGGCCTGTTGCAGTCCCTCTACGCCTGCGCGGCGCTGACGTTTGTGGGCGGCTCGGTCGTGCCCCGCGGCGCGCATAATTTATTGGAGCCGGCCATCCTTTCCAAAACCGTTTTATTCGGCAAATACTTCTACAACACTCCGCTGACCGCCCAAGCCCTGCTGGAATGCGGCGGGGGGGTGCTGGTGGACGAAAATAATTTTAAGGAAACCGTACTGCGGCTGCTGGCCGACCCGGCGCAGCTGGAAAATATGTCCGAAAAAGCGCGCAAAACGGCTTTAAGTTTTAAAGGAGCAACCGACAAAATAATGGAAGTGGTGAACAATTATGAACGAAAAACAACCTAAGATTTTGGTCGTACGCCTTTCTTCCCTGGGTGACATTGTGCTGTCCTCCCCGGTGTACAAAAACATCAAAGCCAAATGGCCGCAGGCGCATGTAACCCTGATGGTAAAACCCCAGTTCGCCCAAGTGCTCGCCGGACACCCGGACATTGACGAAATTATGGTGGCCAAAAAAGGGCTCTGGGCCAACATCCGCCAAATCCGCGCGGGCCATTATACCCACTATTTGGACCTGCACTCCACCCTTAAAAGTATGCTGATGGGCTTTTTCAGCCGTATTCCCCACCGCGTCCGCTACGACAAAAACTCCGTCGCGCGGCGGCTGTTCGTTAAATTTCACAAAAACTCTCCGGTGCTGGAAAAACACACGCTGGAAAAATACCTGGAAGCCCTCAAAGCCTGGGACATTGAAATTAAATACAAAGAACCCAAACTGGGCGACTGGGCCTACGAACACGCCAATATGGGCGACAAAAAAGTAAACAAAATCGGCATTTTCCAAACCTCGTTTATCGGCGACAGCGTGCTGACCACCCCGCTTATCCAAAAAACGGCCAAGCTGTTCCCGGATACGAAAATCGTCGTCATCACCCGCCCGCAGACGGAAGATATTTTCCGCCCGATGAAAGAAGTGTCCGAAATTATTTTAAACGATAAAAAAGGCTGGAACAAAATTGTAGGCGTGTGGAAAACGGCCAAAGCCATTAAAGAATCCGGCATTGACATTCTGCTCGTCCCGCACAGAAGCTTTAGAAGCGCGCTGATTGCGTGGCTTTCGCGCGTGCCGGTGCGCATCGGGTTTACGTCCAGCGAAGGGTGGTTCCTCTACACCAAAACGGTTCCGTTCTCCTGGATGATTCACGACGCGGAACGCAATCTCTCGCTTTTGCAGGGCATTGTAAAAGAACAGTTTAAGGCCGAAAAGCTCAGCATGCGCTATGCGCCGTCCGCCGAAGAAAACGTCGCGCGGCTGATGAAAGATTTTAATCTGGAAGGCAAAACGCTCGTCGGCATTCACGCCGGAAGCGCGTGGCCGACCAAATGCTGGCCGATGGACTACTTTGTGCAGTTAATCAGCCGCCTGCAAACCGAACTCGGCGTTCAGGCCGTGCTCGTGGGCGGGGGGGCGAAAGACGCCGACCTGGGCGAAAAAATCTGCCAGCTTTCCCAGGGGCACGCCGCCAACCTGTGCGGCAAAACCAGCCTGGCCGATTTGATGGCACTCATGCGCCACTTCAAGCTGTTTATCACCAACGACTCGGGCCCGATGCACATCGCCACCGCGTTTGACGTGCCGACGCTGGCCATCTTCGGCCCCACCACGCGCGAGCTGGGATTTTTCCCGTACGGGGAAGGGCACCGCGTGATGGAAGTGAAAGACCTGCCCTGCCGCCCCTGCGCCCTGCACGGGGGGAGAAAATGCCCGCTGGGCCACTTTAAGTGCATGAAGGATATTCTGCCCAACCGCGTGTTTGACAACGCCAAAGAAATGCTGGCGGAACACGGTTCTTTGCCGTCCGCCCCGGGGAAAAAGCCGGAAGAAACCCCGGCCCGATAACTTGGCCGGCTGCCGGGCATACAGCCTGCCGGAAGATATTAAAACCCCCGCTGTTAAGCGGGGGTTTTGCTGTCTAAAAGAATCCCCCGGCTATGCCGGGGGATATTTATTTAATAAACGGCTTTACATGTATACGTAGGGCAATAGCGTTTTAAGAAAAACCCTCCTGAGTTGTTCAAATTAGGATCCCACTTCTCTCCGCTCGCCGTAACCGTGGCCTGCGTCACGCAGGTTTTCCCAACCGTACTGCTGCTGCAAGCCGGCGTGAAAGCGTTTGCTTCTTTCGTAGAGGGCATCGGATCCCGCTCTATGGTGCTCAGCGAACTAGACATACAGTTCTGGAGGCAATTATTGTTTATCATAGGAGAACCAACCGCCCCCTCGCCTACAAATCCCTGGTCCGTCATCACCCATTGATACGTAGGTTCCGTCGGCTCAACCGGATCTATCGGCTTCAAAGATCTCTGGCAATATCCGGAACTTTGTAACGTAGACCCGGACGGGCAGGTACACTCACACGTCTGCGCATTCCAAGTACCCGGGGTGCTCAACAAAATTAAATCT
>DCTQ01000049.1 GCA_002329395.1 Candidatus Avelusimicrobium alvi
TTACGCGGCGCGTTTTACAACTCGCTATCGCTCATACAAATAAAACGCTTCTCCCGCGTAAAACGGATTTTATAGACGGGCTAAGGCCGGAGCAACAACGGCAACAACACGGCTAAGACCTGCTTAAAACGGCAACAACACAGCCCGAAAAGCCGCCCGCAGAGTGCGGGGGCAGGGCCCGGAGCCTGAGCTCCCTTCTCTGGCCTGGCCAGGGTCCGGCAAAATACGGTACTTTTAGATACTTGGGAGAGAAACATNNACATTCGGGGACGCAAAAGTTTTCTGGGAGCGGTTCTTTGTCTGCACGGCCGGAAAGGCCCCCGGGGCCGACACAGCCGGGGATTTTAAACGGTTATCCGTTTAGCGGATAATGCGGATGCTTTGCACACCGCTCTTCATTACATATTTGCGCAAAAAAGGCCGGTACATAAACGGACATTTGAGCAGTTTGCCCCACAATTTTACACGCAGGCCGAATGTACCCCGCGCATAGCGGCGGTGTTCTTCCGCCCCCGGTTCCGCGCCCAGCGACTGCGCCAAACGCCGCGCGCTTATAAGCGCGCTGGAAATGCCTTCCAGACTGCTGGGGCTGATAAGGCCAGCGGCCTCGCCGATTAAAAATACGCCCTTTTCACCCAGGCAAAACTCATTCCACCCCGCCGGACGCAGGACGCGGCAGGCCTCGGTTTTAACAGGCGCGCCAAATTGAAACCCATATTTTTCAAGCGCCTGTTTCTGCCGCTCAAACCGCGCGCGGCAGTCCTGCGCCGGGTAAGCCCCGCCAAAGATAAAATAACCGTCCTTAGAGACGGACCACGAGTAGCAGTCCGTTTGGGCAGGGTCAAAAATACAGGAATAAAACGGGCTCTTGTGCGTTTCTTTAAACCATTGCTGTACGGCCACGTACGAGCGGATTTGATGCGCGGGGAAAAACGTCCGGCGCACGAGCGAGTCCGCGCCGTCAGCTCCTGCCACGCGTTTGGCGCGCGCAGTATAGGTTTGCCCATTCTGCACAAACGTAACGGTAAACGCGCCGTCCGCATCCCTTGTAATATCCGTTACCCGCGCGTCGTTTTTTACTTCCACCGAAGAGGGAATGAGCGACATCAGCCAGCGGTCAAACTTATCCCTGTCCATATTCACGTAAAACCGCTGGTAGTGGCGGCAGAGCCCGGTGGAAAGATCAAGGGTTCGTACGGAAAAAAGCTGGGGGTCCACCAGCACGGATTTGGGGAGCGTCAAATCAAACCGCGCCAGGGCTTTCTGCGCGTCCGGCGCCAGCAGTCCGCCGCAGGGCTTTTTAAAACCGCCGGGCCGCGGAGCTTTTTTATCCAAACACAGCACCTTCCGCCCGGCCAAAAGCCGCGCCAGGGTGCTGCCCGCCGGCCCCAGGCCGATGATAACCACGTCAAACATCCGTCGTCCTCCCTAAAAAGAACCGCCGCTTATAAAGGCGGCGGTAAAAATTAACGCAGGTTTTCGGCTTCCGCCAGCCAGGCTTCCGCGCTGGCGTCGCTGGGCATACGCCAGTCCCCCCGCGGGGATAGCGACACCGAGCCCACCTTCGGCCCGTCCGGCAGGCAGGAGCGTTTAAACTGCTGGGCGAAAAAGCGGCGGAAAAATACTTTCAGCCATTTTTTAATCACGCCCGGCGCAAATTTTTTATCAAACGCCTGCTTGGCCAAAAAGTAAATTTTGGCGGGACCGAACCCGTAGCGAAGGAAATAAAACAGAAAGAAATCGTGCAGCTCATACGGGCCCACCAAATCCTCGGTTTTTTGGGAAATGACGCCGTTTTCGGCGGCGGGCAGCAGCTCGGGGCTGATGGGCGTATCCACAATATCCGCCAGAACGGCCTGCGTTTTTTTGCCCGTTTCGTGCTGTGCGGCCCACGCCACCAGCGAACGCACCAGCGTTTTCGGCACGCCCGCGTTCACGCCGTACATGGACATATGGTCCCCGTTGTACGTCGCCCAGCCTAAAGCCAGTTCGGATAAATCCCCCGTCCCGATGACCAGGCCGCCCGTTTGGTTGGCAATATCCATCAACACCTGGGTGCGCTCGCGCGCCTGGGTGTTTTCGTAGGTGATATCTTTGTTTTTCTCGTCGTGGCCGATATCGCAGAAATGCTGGCGGCAGGCTTGGGTAATGTCCACCTCCCGCACGGTTACGCCCAGGTTTTTCATCAGCGTCAGCGCGTTTTGGTAGGTGCGGTCCGTAGTGCCGAAGCCGGGCATCGTTACGCCGATAATGCCTTTGCGCGGCAGGTCCAGCCGGTCAAACGTTTTGGCGCACACCAACAGCGCCAGCGTGGAATCCAACCCTCCCGATACGCCGATAACCGCCGTCTTGGCGCGCGCATGCGCCAGGCGCGTGGCCAGGCCGGTTACCTGAATGTTGAAAATTTCCTGGCAGTTCTCCTCCAGCATACTGCCTTTGGGCACAAACGGCAGGGGAGACACCGCGCGGGACAAACTCATCACCGGCGCGGGCGGCATACCCGTTTCAATCAGCTCATACGGCTCGGCGGCTTCGTAGGCCGCGTCGGAGCGGAACGTCGTGCTGGCCATACGTTCGGCGCGCAGGCGTTCCACGTCAATTTCGGCGGAAACCAGCTGCGCCTCCTGCGAGAACCGCTGTGAAAAAGCCAGCGGCGTGCCGTTTTCGTAAATAAGCGCGTTGGAGCCGAACACCACGTCGGTTGTGGACTCGCCGAACCCGCTGGAAGCGTACACATACCCGCACAGGCACCGGGCCGACTGCTGTCCCACCAAACTGCGCACATAGGCGTTTTTGCCCGCGAGCGCATTGCTGGCGGAAAGATTAAAAATTACGTCCGCTCC
This sequence comes from Candidatus Avelusimicrobium alvi, assembly GCA_002329395.1. GTDB lineage: Bacteria > Elusimicrobiota > Elusimicrobia > Elusimicrobiales > Elusimicrobiaceae > Avelusimicrobium > Avelusimicrobium alvi. The sequence continues at coordinate 2,844 of DCTQ01000049.1, forward strand.
CTGCAGGCTGAGCCGCGAAGACGGCGGCACGACGGACCATAAATCTTCGCAAATCTCTACGCCAAACTTCATCCCGCCCGCCTCAAACAACAAATCCGTTCCGGCGGGTACGCGGCGGCCGCACAAATCCACTTCGCCGCCCCCCCATTCCAAAGACGACGTAAACCAACGCTGTTCGTAAAATTCTTTATAATTGGGCAGGCAGGTTTTGGGAATAACGCCCAAAATCTCCCCGCGGTAACACACGGCGGCCGCATTTAGTAAAGCGCTCCCCGCCGCCACCGGCAGGCCGACAATAAAAACAATATCCTGCCCTTCCGTCCGGCGCAAGAGGGCGGCCAGCACGCGTTCGGCGGCGTTAACAAGCAAGGGTTTTAAAAACAAATCTCCGCAGGTATACCCGGTCAGGCACAGCTCCGGGGACACCACGGCGCGCACGCCTTCCTGCGCGGCGCGCGCAATTAATTCTTCCAGCTGGGCGGCGTTATAGGCGGGATCCGCCACTTTTACGGACGGCACGCCCGCCGCCACCTTGACAAACCCGAAATGGTTCATAGGGAACGCTCCTTGTCCAGTACGGCTTTTATTTATTCTATCAATTCTGGCGCAAGAAAGCGGCCGGGCCCTGAAAACGCCCGGCCGCCCATAAAACTTACGCCCGACGGCCTAACGCACGGCCACTACTTCGTAACCGGCGTCCCGCACCGCTTTTTTAAGGGCTTCTTCTTTCACCGGGCCGGCCGATTCCACCACCGCCGCTTTCCGGCTTAAATCCACGTGCGCGCGCACGCCCGGCAGCGCGTTTAAGGCGCGTTCCACGCGGCCGGCGCAGTGCGAACAGACCATGCCTTCAATAATCAATGTTTTCTGCATTTTGTTTCCCCCTTGTTTTCTTTTTTCAGATACGCGCGCGGGCTTAAAAAACCGCAGGCGCAGCGCGTTGGTTACCACGCAGACGGAGCTTAAACTCATCGCCGCCGCGGCAAACATCGGGCTGAGTTTCCACCCGAACGGCAGGTACAAAACTCCCGCCGCCAGCGGAATGCCCAGCACGTTGTAAAAGAACGCCCAAAACAAATTTTGTTTGACGTTGCGCAGCACCGCGCGGCTTAACTGCAAAGCGGTGGCGACGCCCGTCAAATCGTCTTTCATCAGCACGATATCGGCCGATTCCACGGCTACGTCCGTCCCCGCGCCCAGCGCCAGGCCCACGTCCGCGCGCACCAAAGCGGGCGCGTCGTTTACGCCGTCCCCGGCCATCGCCACGGTTTCGCCTTCGTCCTGCAGGCGGCGCACCACGGCTTCTTTCTCCTGCGGCAGTACGCCCGCAATCACGCGGTCAATCCCCACCGTTTCGCCCACGCGGCGGGCGGTAAGTTCGTTATCCCCGGTCAGCAGAATAACTTTTAAGCGCATCCGCTTGAGCAAATACACCGCGTCCGCCGAAGAGGGTTTAATCGTATCCGAAAACGAAATAACGCCCAAAAAGCGGTTCCCGCGCACGAAAAACAGCGGCGTGCGCCCGGCCTGCGCTTCGGCGGCCATCAGGCTGTCCCCGTCCGGCACGTCCACGCCCAGCTCGCGCATCCATTTTAAATTGCCGCCGGCCAGCCGGTCTTTTCCTTCCTGCGCCTGTACGCCGCGCCCCGGCAGGAGTTCAAAGCCCGAAGCCTGAAAAAGCGGCGCGTTTTTCTCGTCCGCATACGCCGTCAGCGCGCGCGCAAACGGATGCTGGGAAAAATGTTCCAACGAAGCGGCCTGGCTGACGAGTTCTTCCTCGGTAACGCCGGGAGCGGCAATTACTTTAGCCACCCGCATCTGCCCGGAAGTAACGGTGCCCGTCTTGTCCAGCACCACGGTGGTTACTTTATGCGCCCGCTCCAGCGCGGCGGCGGATTTAACCAAAATGCCGTGGCGTGCGGCGGCCCCCGTGCCCACCATTACAGCCGTAGGCGTGGCCAGCCCCAGCGCGCACGGGCAGGAAATAACAAGAACGGAAATAGCCGCCGAAATGGAAAAAGCCACGCTCATTCCCTGCGCAAGCCACACCACAAGCGTCAAAAGCGCCACCGCTATCACCGCCGGCACAAATACCGCGCTCACGCGGTCGGCCAGTTTGGCGATGGGAGCCTTGGTGCCCGCGGCTTCTTCCACCAGCGTAATAATTTGCGCGAGCACGGTGTCTTTCCCCGTGCGCTCCACGCGAAATTCCACATATCCGCTGGCCAGCACCGTCCCCGCCGCCAGCTCCATGCCGATTTGTTTGTCCTGCGGCACGCTTTCGCCGGTCAGGGCCGATTCGTCCGCCGCGCCGCCTCCGTCCGTAATCACGCCGTCGGCCGCAATGCGTTCCCCGGCGCGTACGATTACCGTATCTCCGGGCACGAGCCCCTGCACGGGGATTTTTACTTCTTTGCCGTCCCGCAGCACCGACGCTTCCGGCGGCACCAGCCGCACGAGGGCGGAAATAGCGTCCGACGTTTTTACCTTGGCGCGCGCTTCCAGCCATTTGCCCAGCGTAACCAGCGTTAAAATCATGGCCGCCGATTCAAAATATAAATTGGCTGCCGCGGCCGAAGCGGCGGCCGCATCCACGCCCATTAAATAAACAACGTCAAACAGCACCCACGCGCCCGATACCGCCGCCGCGCCGGAACCCAGCGCAATCAGGCTGTCCATATTCGGCGCGCCCGCGAACAGACGTTTAAAGCCGTTGGTAAAAAATTTACGGTTTAAAAACAGCACGGGCAGCGTCAGCAGAAACTGCGTCAGCGCGAACAAACCCGGGTTATGCGCCACCGCGTGCGGCAGCGGCAGAGAAACCATATGCCCCATGGATACGTACATCAGCGGCAGTAAAAATCCGACCGAACCCCAAAAGCGGCGTTTAACGCGCAGGGCTTCCTCTCTGGCGGCCCGCTGGGGCGACGCGGCGGGCGCATCCTCCCCCGGAGCCGAAGCGTCGTATCCCGCGCCGCGCACGGCGGCGACGATGTCCTGCACGCCCAGGCGGTCCTCGTCGTACTCCGCCGTCAGCGTGTTTTGCAGTAAATTTACCGCCGCGGAATGTACGCCGGGCAGTTTGGCGACCGCACGCTCCACATGCGCCTGGCAGGCGGAACAGGTCATACCGGTAATATTAAATTTTTTCTTCATAGCAACTCCCCCTATGTTAAAGGATATACTTATCGTCGGGGAGTGTCAAGGCGGAAGAAAGACTAGTTTCGCTTTCTAACCCAAATGAGCGTATGCGTTTTGCCGGAAGGGTTTTTATAATATCCGTATACAGGGGGATATGTGTATGGATTGGGTCATACCGGGTATTTTATACGCTTTTTTTAACGCGGCGGTCATCTTCGCCAATGCGAAGTACCGCCTGGACGCCAACCTGCTCGGCATTTGGCGCGGCTTCGGCGGGTTTTTGCTGGCGTTTCCTTTTGCGTTTTTTGTGCCGTTTCCCAAAGACGTGTGGTTCTGGACGTTTGCCGCCCTGCAGGGCCTGATGGTGGGGTATTACGATTATAAATTGTTCTCCGCCTCCAAACGCTTCGGCGCGGGCGGTACGGCTATGATGACGGTGATGGCTATTGCGCTTAGCGTGTTTTTATGGTGGCTGATTGATTTTAAGCGTTTGGACGCCTTGGTTCACGCGCCGAAGGTGTTTATCCCCATTCTGCTGGCGGTGGCCGGCGCGGCGGCGGGATACGTTAAAATGAGCGGCTCTGGGCCGGACCGGAAGACGCTGCTTAAATATATGGCGCCGGCGGTGGCGGTGCTGTCCTGCATGACGCTTAACAGCAAAAATATAGTGCTTAAAGAGCCGCTGTCTTCCGTCATTGTTTATTATATGCTGATTGTAGGCGCGGTCGGCGGCCTGTTTAATGCAACGGGTTATCTGCGTACGGCTTCCGATAAAAGCTTCCGCGCTTTTATAAAACTGGCCGGTACGCGCACGGCCGTAACGGGCGGTCTGGCGGTGCTGGCGGCCAGCGCCCTGTTGATGGTAAGCAAGAACGCCGCCATGCTGCACATACCGAATCCCGGTTATTTAAACGCACTTGCCTTAACCAGCCCGCTGTGGATTTTGTGGATGAACCGCACCATGGGCATTCATACGCGCGTGAATATAAAAGCCGCGCTGTTTACGCTTGTTTGCATCGGCGCGCTGGTGTACTTTGCCGACGCGCCGCTGCCGCCCATGCCGTATTAACGGGGGCGCGGACGGGCTAAAAAAACAATACTGGAAGGGGAAAGATATGAACAAAACAAACAGTCTTATCACGGGAGCCGCATTATTGGCGGCCGTCTGCCTGCCGGCGGCATTGCCGGCCTGCACGGGCATTTCGTTCGCCGCGGCGGACGGCACGCAAATTCAGGCGCGCACGATTGAGTGGGGCGGGTACGATTTAAACAGCAAGCTGGTGGTCCTGCCGCGCAGGATGGGCAACGTTTCCTATACGCCCCAGGGAAAAAACGGCCTGGCCTGGAACAACAAGTACGGCGCCGTCGGCGCGAGCACGGTGATGGAGGAATTTGTTACCGAAGGCGTGAACGAAAAAGGCCTGAACGCGGGGATTTTTTATTTTCCGCATTACGGAAGCCTCGCGCCCTATAATCCGCGCAAAGCCAAAAAATCCGTCAGCGACGGGGAACTCGTGCGCTGGATGCTCACCAATTTTGCCACGGTGGACGAAGTGCTAAACGGACTTAAAAAGATTGAAATCATCCCCATCGGCGAACCGGGGCCGGACGGGATTTCCAACACCGGGCACTGGCGCATTGCGGACGCCTCGGGCCGGAGCGTGGTATTGGAAATCACCAACAAAGGGGAACGACGCGTGTACGAAAACAAAGTGGGCATACTTACCAATTCGCCCGATTACCCGTGGCAGGAAACCAACCTGAATAATTATGTCAACCTGCACGCCGGGGCCGCCCAAACGCAGGACGTAAACGGCGTACGCTTGTTTCCGTTCGGCGCGGGCTCGGCGCTGTTGGGCCTGCCGGGGGACGTTACGCCGCCTTCGCGCTTTGTGCGGGCGTTTTTCTGGCTCCACAGCGCACCGGCGGCGCCGGACGCATATAGCGGCATCACGCAGGCGTTCCATATCCTTAATAACTTTGACATTCCCATCGGTTCCGAATTTGCCGCCGGCGAAAAAATACCCAATCTGCCCAGCGCCACCCAGTGGACCAGCGCGGCCGACCTGACCCATCCGGCGTTCTATTACCGCACCATGTATAATTCCCAAATCCGAAAAGTGGATTTAACGAAAATAGATTTTGATACGGTAACTTATACGGTGCGCCCGCTGGACGAGGTCACGCGCGAACCGATGGAAGAACTGACGTTCTGAGCGTTTTTTGCCCGCCCTTACGCGCCCGCGCTCTTTGCCGGGCGCGTTTTTACGCCCGGGCGGGGGTTGCCTTTGTCCGCTTTAACTGCTAGCCTATAGATAGGGCACCCGGGCCGCCCCGAACCGTTGCATAAACGGTGTTCTTTGAAAATTTCGCAAAAAACCGAAACGCCATCGCAGCGTTTATAAAGGAGGACTTTATGTCTCTGTATATAACCAAAGCGACCGATACAGACTTTTGCGCCATTTACGCGGATATGCAGCAGCAATTCCCGTATGTGGAAATAAAGGCCAAAGAAACATTCCTTACTTTCCTCTGCGCCACCGATTACCACATCTGGCTGGCCAAAGACGACCAAGACGGAAAGACCCAAAACGTAGGGTATATGCTTGTTTGGCTTGATAAGGTGAAAAATCTTTTATGGTTGGAGTATATTGCCGTATTTAAGGAATACCACAACCGCGGGGTGGGCAGCCAAATGCTGCGCGCGCTGAAAGAACTTTATCCTAAGGCAAAAGGCTGTTTTTTGGAACTTGAAAAAGCGGAACCGGGCGTGGAGAACATCCGCCGGCGCGTAGCTTTCTATACGCGCAAAGGCGCGTTCCCGCTGAATATCCGCTATTTTTATCCCCAGCGTACGGGCGCGCTGGAGCTGGATTTGTATTTCCTGCCGTTTAAGCCGGGGCTTCACTCGCTGCCCCTGCAGGAAGCCATGCACTCCATCCGCAACGCCTATCATACGCTGCACCGCAACGTTCCGCACGCGCAGGATTTGCTGCGCCGCATTACGCCGCTTGCCGCGTAAACGCTATTCAAGGTCTCCCCTTTTTCCGAGGGGAGGCCTTCTTTTTTCCCCTCCGGTTTTTTGCTACACTATATACAATGACGATACTTATCATCATCCTCATGTTGGTTTTAAACGCCCTGCTGGCGGCTTACGAAATGGCCCTGGCATCCGTTTCGCGAACGAAACTGTCCATCCTCTCCCAGGAAAAACGCCTGGGCGCCGAACAGGCCCTTTATATGAAAGACCATATGGAAGGCAGCCTGGCCGTGGTGCAAATCGGCATTACGCTGGTAGGCGCGGTAGCCGCGGCCGCCGGCGGCGCGGGCGCGGACGAAATGTTCTCCCCCGTGCTTCAGGAATGGCTCTCCATCCCCAAACGCCTGGCCGACGCGCTGGCCGTGGCGGTGGTGGTCATCCCGCTGAGCTTTATCACCATCGTATTTGCGGAGCTTACGCCCAAAACGTTTGCCATTAAAAACAAAGAATTTGTGGTGTTAAAATTCTCCCCGGTTATGCGGGTGCTGTACACGGTGCTGTCCCCCATCGTGGTGATTATGGAAACGATGGTCCGCTTTTTCACCAAAAAATCCTTTACCAAAACGCCGGACCCGAAAGAAGCCCAAAAAGCCGCTATGGCCGATTTACGCACCGCGGCGGCCATCGCTTCTTCCTCGCGGCTGTTCGGCAAGGCGGAAGAGAAAATCGTGCTTTCCAGCGCGATGTTCTGCATCCGCAAAATCCGCGAAATCCAGGTGCCGCTGGACCAGGTGTATATGCTGGACGCGGCCGACTCCATCGCCGATACGTTTATCAAAGCCCACCTGGATATGCACACCCGCTTCCCGGTGCGCGAAAACCCGCAGGACCCGCAGAGCATTGTGGGGTACTTAAACTTTAAAGATATTTTTCTTTCCACCAAAATGGCGAGCGGTTCGCCCACGTCCGCGCGCACCATCATCCGCCCCATCCTGCGTCTGGATGCGGACACCATCATCTCCGCCGCGCTGGAAAAGCTGATGAAAAGCAAACAGCACATCTGCCTCGTAACGGAAGGAAATACCATCACCGGCATTCTGACGCTGGAAGATATTTTTGAAGAAATGGTGGGCGAAATTGAAGACGAGTACGACTTTTTCCCCGCCTACATCCGCCCGTTCGGCGCGTCTCTGGTGGCCAGCGCCAGCGCCAAAATGGCGGACGTGTTCCAGCAGTTAGGCGTGCCCGCGCCGCAAGACCTGCCGGCGAATATCAACGTAGTCCAGTGGGCGGAAAAACAGCTGGGCCGCGAACTGGGCAAAAACGATAAAATCAAAGCCGGCGGCCTGTGGATGGACCCGCGCAAATTCCGCCGCCACAAATTAATGGAAGTGCTGGTAAGCAAAGCCGATTAAGTTCCGTTAAATACAAAACCCCCGGAGCGTTAGCCCCGGGGGTTCTTTTTGCCGCGTAAATTTTATAACAGGCCGCGCCGCATCAGTTCCGCGTGCAAAGAGTCCGGGCTTTTAAACAGGATAGCGTCAAAACCCAGGTTGGCGGCGGCCGCCACGTTGGCCGCGTTGTCGTCAATAAACACGCAGTCCGGCGAGTGCAGGTTGAATTTCTTTAATAAGCGCGCGTAAATGGCCGGGTCCGGCTTGACCAGGCGTTCTTCTCCCGACACTAAAATACCGTCCATCTGCCGCAGGAAATCATATTTTTCTTTGGCGACGGGGAACGTTTCGGCGGACCAGTTTGTCAGCGCGTAAATGCGGTAGCCTTTGTCTTTCAGTTCGCGCCACAGGGCCACGGTGCCTTTGATGGGGCCGCCGAGCATTTCTTCCCAGCGGGCGTAATAATCGTCAATCTGCGCGGCGTATTTGGGATACTTCTCTTTTGCCAAAGCGAGTCCTTCCGCAAACGGACGGCCCGCATCCTGCTGCGTGTTCCACTGCGGGGTGCACACGTTGGAGAGGAACCATTCCATCTCTTCCGGCGAAGCAAAAATTTTTTTATACAAATGGCGCGGGTTCCAATCAATCAGAACGCCGCCTAAATCAAAAACGATATCTTTCATAGTATTCCCCCTGTTTTTATTATAACTTCTCGGCGAAACAAACGCAACACGCGCGCGGGAATGAAAAACCCCGCTTTTATAAGCGGGGTTTTAAATGGAAAAAACAGCTTACAGCACCAAGGTGTCTTCCATATCCGGGCCGGTGGAAACCAGCGCCACCTGCGGGTGCGGATACACTTCGGCGGACAGCCGTTTTAAGCTCTCCAAAAACGCTTGGGCTTCGGGCGTAAAGTCTTCGTATTTTTTCACGCGGTCGTTGCCCGGGAACATATCAATGTGCGTAATCGCGATTTTCGTGCATCCGTTAATCATAATCGCGCGCGCGGCGGAACGCTTTTCAAACGCGCCGATGCGGCGCAGGCGTTTGCTGACGCTTCCGATTTCGTGCCCTTTGGTGTGGTAGCGTTCCAGTTCTTTTTCGTCGGTCAGTTCCCGCTCAAGCGGCCCGGGGCCCACGCGCGTGATGTAGGGTTTGAACACTACGTACACGTCCCGCACGCCTTTGGGGCCGAGGCCGGCTTCGCCCAAAAAAGTGCACGCGGTGGTATCGCGCGACGTAACGAACGGATATTCGCCGTGCAGAAGCGAGAGCTTAATCCCCTGCGTGCCTTCCAGCAGGATTTGGCCGCCTTTGTCCAGGCATCCGTTTAAAAGTTCCGGCACGTCCTGAATAAAATCTTTTAAAAGCGGTTCGTCTTTGGCAAACGTAATGCTGCGCCGTTCAATGCGGTCGCGCACCGCCTGGCCGAGCCCCGTCCCCACGCTGCCGATGTGTTCCATAAAATGCGAAGCGTTCTTTTCGGCGGCGGTTTGCTCGTCGGAAATCAGCACGGCATACGGGTCAATGATTAAACGGTCCCGCGTGCCGGTAACTTTCAGCTCCTCCAACAGCCACTGCGTTTTGGTATACGCGCCCGCCCCCAGCACCAATTTGGTTTTGGGATTTAAAAACCCGGACGGGATATTTTTAAGCGTATACGATTTGCCGTTTTGCACCACGGTGTGCCCGGCGTTGGGCCCGCCCACGCGCACGCAGTAATCGTAATCCCCTTTGTAAGACAAATAAGCGGAAATCTTTCCTTTTCCCTCATCGCCGGCTTGGCCGCCGCAGACAATATCAATCATACTTTCCCTCCGCAAGCTCCGCCGCCCGCCCGAGATAGTTTTCGGGCGTGAGCGCGCGCAGTCTTGACTTGGTCGGCCCGTCAACGGCCAACCCTTCTATAAATTCGTGAAACAACGCCGCCGTCATTTTTTTCCCGCGCGTAAAATCGCGCAGGGTTTCATACGCGTTTTTGTATCCCGCCGCGCGCAGCACGGTTTGCACGGCTTCGGCCAGCACTTCGGGATGGGCGTTTAATTCTTCGCGCGCGGCGGCGCGGTCAAAAGCTGTTTTTTCAAGCCCCCTGGCGGCGGACTGGTACGCCGTCAGCGCATAGCCGAACGCCACCGCCATATTGCGAAGCACCGTGGAGTCCGACAAATCCCGCTGCAGGCGGGACACGGGCAGCTTGCGCGAAAACAGTTCAAACAAAGCGTCCGCCAGCTGCAAATTTCCTTCGGCGTTTTCAAAATCAATCGGGTTTACTTTTTGCGGCATGGTGGAAGAACCCACTTCCCCGCGGACTGTTTTCTGCCGCACCAGCCCGGCGGAAATATACTGCCACATATCCCGGCAGAAATCCTGCAAAATCACGTCCGCGCGGCGCAGGTTGTCAAACAGTTCGGCGTAGCTGTCGCGGTTGTCCACCTGCGTGGAAACCGGGCTTAAAAAAAGTTTTATTTTGCGGCCTTTGTTAAGCGCCGCCGCCAGACGCCGGGCCGCGCGCGGCCAGTTGACGGCGGGAAACGCCGCGTAATGCGCGTTGTAATGCCCCGCCGCGCCGGCAAATTTAAACGAAATTTCACGCGTTTTAAGCGTGCGGATTTGGCGCGCCAGCCGCTCGGCGAATACGCGCATTTCTTTGCCAAAGGTGGTCGGAACGGCGGGCTGGCCGTGCGTACGCGCCAGCAAAACCGAACGCGCCTCTTTTTTAGCCAGCTTAGCCAGTTCTTTTTGTAAAGTTTCCAAAGCGGGCAGCAGGGCTTTTTCCAGCCCGTCTGACAATAACACCGCATACGCCGCGCTGTTGACGTCTTCACTCGTCAGCGCGAAGTGCAGCCATTCCAGGCGGTCTTTTAAAGAAGTATTTTTTAAACGGAGTTTTAAAAAGTATTCCACGGCTTTTACGTCGTGTTTGGTGGGCGGGATGTTTTGGCAGCCGTCAAATTCCAGCGCGCGCAGGACGTCCAAATCTTTTTCGGAAAGGGTGCAGACGTCCGCCAGCAGGCTCCGCTCCGAAGCGGAAAGCGGTTTAAAACCGGGAAGGTTCAGCTGGGAAAGGATTTCAAACCAGGCAACTTCCGCACGCACGCGGGATGCAGTAAAGGCGGCCTCGCTCATCACACTTCTGAGCGCGCCCAGTCTGCCGCTGTAGCGGCCGTCCAACGGGCACAGCGCCGGTATTTTCATAATTATATTTTAGCAAATTTGGCCCGAACGCACCCGGCGCATATGCCCCGGGCCAAACGGGAAATCAGCGGCCCTGCAGCAAGAAACTGTCGTACGTTTTGCCGTTGGCCACACATTGTGCATCTCCCCGGCATACCGTAAACGGGGAACACCGCTGTAAATTCAAAACGCACATTAAAATAAAACCCGCTAAATAATGTTTTTAAACTCCCCGCTCCGGCGGGGAGTTGTATAAGCCAAAAATAAACCGTGCCCGTTAAATGCAAAGAACCCGGGCTCCGCTTGGAACCCGGGTTCTTGGTTCTTATAGATACAATTATTCGCTCACGCAGGTAAGCACTTGGCCGGTGCCGGAAGCGTTATTACAGCTGGTGCCGGAACTATATTTATAGGTACCGTTCACACAGCCGGGAACGCTTTTGGAAATCAGGCACTTATACGAGCAGGAAGAAGCCCCCGCCGTGCACCGGGAATCACAAATAGACTGATAATCACTCCCGTTACATGCCGGCATAGAGCCCCCGGAAAAATATCTGTTGTTCAATTGTCCGCCCATATAGCTCCCCCCTTCCCAAAACAGCCACCGCTCGGCGGCCGTATCCGTCTTGGGGGATTTAACCAGCGACCCGCCTTGATAGAACTCATATGTATGCACACAACACGGCTTCTCACTGCTGTAACAAATCACATTGGCAGGATAATTGTCCCACCCGGTGTTGTAACAATTATAAGGATCCGCATCCGGGTCCGAACATTCTTTGCGCCAATAGCGGTTTCCTCCACCTGAGTCAGGCGTATAATGACAATTCACCAGCACGCCCACGTCTATCAC
>DCTQ01000084.1 GCA_002329395.1 Candidatus Avelusimicrobium alvi
TAGGGACGGTTCTTTATCTGCACGACCTGCAAGGCCCCCTTCCAGGGGGCGGTTCTCTAGGCGGACACATCCAACGGATTGAGCCACACTATTTAAACAATGTTGCCAAGCAACCGTACAAAGGAACAAAAAGACTGCCGGCCAGGGCCCAGCAAAATACGGCACTTTTAGATACTTGGGAGAGAGACATTCGGGGACGTAAAAGTTTGCCAGGGACGGTTCTCTAGGTATACCGCAAACCAATAAAAAACCCCGGGGAGTTACTCCCGGAGTTTGAAAGGATTTCAGACTGATTACAGTATTTCAAGCGGCGCAAATTTTAACATAAAGGTTCTTCTTACGCCATTGCCGAACAGCACCGTAATTTTGGCGCTGTCCCCCGAGCCGGCCACAGCCACAATCTTGCCCTGCCCGAACACTCCGTGCTTTACCAGCCCCCCTACGGCCACGCCGTCGGCGTTTTTGGGGCCCGGTTCGGCCGGCGCCTGCGACGCGGCGGGAGCCGTCGGGAACGGGTAAGCCCGCCCTTTGGGATACGTCTGCGGAGCCTCGGGCTTGGCATACAAAGAACCCAGCCCAGCGGATTTGCCGTAGGAAGAAGACGTATAGTCCAAATCGTCGTCTTCAATTTCGTAGCCGTCTTGGTCGTAGCGTTTTTGGAAACGGCGTTTGCTGGCGTAGCCTTCAAAATTCTGATAACGGTTCCCACCGAAACTGTTTTTCCCGCGCGAAAATCCGCCGCCGTAATTGCCGCCGCGGTACGGGCCGGAAGCGCCCGCACCGTACAGCCCGTATTTGGCGCGGTAGTCGGTATAGCGCGGCTGGGCGGGCGTTTCGTGCACTTCGTTTTCATCCAACAGCCCGCTTTCAAACAAAAAGCGCGACGGCAAATTGTTAAACAGCTGCCCGAATTTGCGGCGGGACTGCGCGTAAGACAAATACAATCTCTCCCGCGCGCGCGTCATCGCCACATAGCACAGGCGGCGTTCTTCTTCCAAATCGTCCTCGTTGTCGCGGCTGATGGGAAACAGCGTTTCTTCCAGCCCGGTTACAAATACGTCATCAAATTCCAGGCCTTTGGCCAGGTGAACCGTCATCAGCGTTACCGCGCCGCCCTCGCCGGCCTGGGAATCGTCCTCCCCCGACAACAGCGAAATCTCCTGCAGGAAATCCGCCACCGAGGGTTCTTTTTCCCCCTTGCGGCAGCGTTCTTCGTATTCTTTTACGGCGTTGATAAGCGCGTCCAGGTTCTGCAGGCGGGATTCGGCCTCCGGGTCCTTTTCCATCTCGGCTTTCACCGCATCCATATAGCCCGATTCCACCAAAATTTTATGAAAAATATCCGCCGGGTCCGTCAGCAGCATATCGCCGCGCCAGTTTTCAAACAGCTGCACCAGCTTGACGGCGGCTTTGCCGGCCATAGAGCTTAAACCGGGCACATACGCCGCTTTTTTAAGCGCGTCATATAAGGACAGCTGATTGTTTTGCGCATATTCCATCAGCCGGTCCTGCGCCACTTTGCCCAGGCCGCGCGCAGGCGTGTTGATAATGCGCAGCAGGCTTACGTTATCGGCCGGGTTGACGAGCATACGCGCGTAGCACATAATATCTTTAATTTCCTTGCGGTCGTAGAAGCGCACGGTGCCGACCAGCCGGTACGGAATCTGGTAGCGGCGGAAATAATCTTCAAAACTGCGGCTCTGCGCGTTGGTGCGGTAGAACACGGCGATGTCTTTTAAACTGGCTCCTTCTTCGTCCACCAGCGCCTTGATGTTCTGGCTGACCCAGCGGGCCTCGTCGCCTTCGCTCATCACTTCGCGCACTTCAATGGGGTCGCCCTGGGATTTATCGGTAAACAGGTTCTTTTCTTTACGCTTTTTATTCTTGGTAATCAAGCGGTTGGAGGCTTCCAGAATTACTTTGGTAGAACGGTAGTTTTGCTCCAGCGTAATCGTTTTAACGTCCTGGAAGTCTTTTTCAAATTCCAGAATATTGCGGATGTTCGCCCCGCGCCAGGAATAGATGCTTTGGTCCGGGTCGCCCACCACGCAGAGTTTGCGGCGTTTGGCCGCCAGCATTTTGGTAATAAGATACTGGGTATGGTTGGTGTCCTGATACTCGTCCACCAAAATGTATTGGAAAAAATCCTGGTAATAGTTACGCACGTCCTCGTGGTCTTTTAACAGCACCACGGTTTTTACCAGCAAATCGCCAAAGTCCAGCGCGCCCGCTTCTTTAAGCTTCTGTTCGTAGCGGCGATACACTTCCGCGGCGCGGATTTTAAAATCCAGCCCGCTGGCCGTGGCGCTTTGCATCAGCGTATCGGGCGACACCATATCGTCTTTGGCGCGGGAAATCAGGCTGACGATTTGGTTGATTTCTTTCTTCGGGTCTTTAATGCCCATCTGCTGCAAAATCAGGCTGACCACTTTTTTCTGGTCCGAATCGTCGTAAATCGCAAAATCGCGCGACAGGCCCAGCGCCTGCGCGTTCTGGCGCAGCATACGCACGCCGAACGAGTGGAACGTGTGAATCCACACGCGGTTCCCCGCGCCGGGCACAAGGGCTTCCACGCGCTCGCGCATTTCCTGCGCGGCTTTGTTGGTAAACGTTACGGCCAAAATCCGGGCCGGGTTATACCCGTCCGCAATAAGTTTGGCTATTTTGGTGGTTAACGTTTTGGTTTTGCCCGTGCCGGCCCCGGCCACGATTAAGCACGGGCCTTCGTCGTAATTAACGGCTTCAAGCTGCTGCGGGTTTAACGATTTTAAAGAGTCTTCTAAAGTCATGGCGTTTATCTATCCTAAAAAATCAACGGTGCCGCCCGCGTTAAATAACGCGCCTGGCGTCAGTTCGCACGCCAGCGTATATTGCGGCGCAATGTCCTGCTTGGAGGTTAAGCCGAAGCGGCTCATCGGCGCAAAGCCGAACCGCCCGTAATACCCCGGGTCCCCCACCAAAAGACAGGAGTCATACCCCAGCTTGCGGGCCCGCAAGAACGCTTCTTCCACGAGTTTCGCCCCGTACCCTTTGCCTCGTTCCTCCAGCGCCACGCACAGCGGCGCCAGGATAAGGGCTGTACGTTCGGAACCGTTGTCGGAAGCGATATGCGTCTTCGTCAGCATAATATGCCCGATGATACGCCCGGCTTCCTCGGCCACCAAGGCCAGTTCGGCAATATACTTTGCACCCGCACGGAGCTTGTTTACAAAATCCTGCTCCGTACCGTCGGACACTTTGGCGGTTTTGAACGCTTCGCGGATGAAATCGTACAGGGCCGGGAAATCGGCCGGAGTTTCGGGTCTGATATTCATAAGATTATTTCAGCTTCAGCTGTACGAATGTTTCAATATGTTCGCTGTGCGGGAAGAAGTCAAACGCTTCCACGTGCAAAATGTCGTAGTGCCGGGTTAAAATTTTAAGGTCTGCGGCCAGCGTAACCGGGTTGCAGGAAATATACAGCACGTTTTCCACGCCCGATTCGGCCACCGCTTTGGCGGCTTTGGGGTGCATCCCGCCGCGCGGCGGATCCAAAATAATCAGCGCGTCCTTCTTTTCAATCGGCTGCTGTTTGACGAAATCTTCCACCTTCGCGCAGAAAAACTGCACATTGGTTACGCCGTTTATTTTGGCGTTTTCAATCCCGTTGTACACGGCCGGGGCCACGCTTTCCACACAGACAGATTTTTCGCACAAGTCCGCGCAGGAAAGCGAAAAACTGCCCGCGCCGCCGTACAAATCGTAAATCCGCCTGGGCGCCAATTTTTTAACGAGCGCGCGCACGCGGGAATACATCTTTTGCGCGGTAAGCGTATTGGTCTGAAAGAAAGACTGGGGCGAGAGTTTAAACGTCACTTCGCGCACCGTTTTGCCGGATTCGTCCGTCAGTACGATTTTTTCAAAAATATGGTCTTTGCCTTTCAGCACGCGCAAAGATTCCGGCGCGGCGGTATCCGCGAGGCCGTTGTTGACGGCCGCCATAATATGCGCGGACGGCATAACATTCTCCACCGCCTGCACAAAGGTTTTTTCGTTAAAATCGTCCGTTACGAACAGCACGACGATGGCCTCGCCCGTGTTTTTCCCTTCGCGCACCATAAGGTGGCGCAGCACGCCGGTGTGTTTGCGCTGGTCGTAGTATTCCAGCTTTTCGGCCCGGGCCCAGGCGCGGATGGACTGCAAAAGCGGGATGAGGCTCTGGTTAAACAGCGCGCATTCGGCAATATCCACCGCGCGGTCCCAGCGGCCTTTTAATTTAAATCCCAGCGCGCTTTCAAACTCCAGCGGGCGGGTTTTGTTGGCCGGGTCCTTCCTGTCGTAATCTTCGCGCC
>DCTQ01000077.1:0-2423 GCA_002329395.1 Candidatus Avelusimicrobium alvi
AAAGCAAAGTCCCTGTATGGCGATAGGCCGCCCGCAGGGGGCGTTGCGCCGCACCGATAAGGAAAGAACACGTTTGCAAACGGCCAAAGCCGTTTCTGCCGCCGGCAGGATGATTAATGTAAGCCGCGCGCACGGCGCGGCGGGAAAAAAGAAACTTCTGGGATTGGAAGGCGGATACGGCCGCCGGCCGCGCCGCCATGTTGAAGGATTATTTGATGCGCCTCCGGGTACGTCGGATATTGTTAGTGTAAGCGCGTTTGGGCAAAATTCAACCCCTTGGCGGTTTAGCGCACAAAAATAAAATTTGTTACTATATACATAAGCGGAAGAACGCCGGCTGTTTTTCCGCCCGGGGCCGCAAGGTTCCACAATTTGATGCTGTTTTTGGAAGCCTGTGCAGAACAGGTTGAGCCGTTTCATACGGCACACATCACTCCAAAAACAGCCGTTTTTAAACGCAATACAAACGGCCTAATTACCCGCTTGTGTTGCGTTGAATGCTCCTTGCCATATTTTTATATGGCAAGCGAGCTACGGCTGTTTGTTTCTGGGTTAGTGATGTGGCTCGGAGCGGACAGCCGTTTTTTTGTCCTCTTTTGTTTTGCGCGGGCGTTACAAGAAGCCCGCTTCCCGCTTATTATTTCTCCGATAGCTTCTTTGGTTTGTATCCGCTTGACGGCGGAAGTTTTTCGTCGGGGCGCTGCGTCATTTTCCTCCGCCAAGAGGTGGCGTCGCTCCGCGGACGTTTCCGCGCGTCCTTCCGGGCGCGCGGAAACGAAACACGGGAGCATATATGAACAATCTGTGGCATAAACTGCGGTGGGAATGGATGCGTTGGATTTTTCCGGTTCTTTGCGCGCTTGGCGCACGCAAAAGCAAGGCGCCGGGCGTATTATTTGCGGCTCGTTCTTTTTTGTCCAAAGGCGGCGTAGAAAAGCGCGTATGGCAGTATGCCGAGGTGTGGCGCAAGGCTGGTTTCCGGGTATATATTGGTGCGGTATATAATGGCGCGGACAGCTGGCCCGGTACGGACGCTTGGCTGCCTACTAACAGCTGGCTGGCCGGCATATTAATGCGTGGGTATGTGCGCAAATGGAATTTAAAGGCGGTGGAGTGGCAGGCGGGCGGCTGCGGCGGGCCGCCGTTTGACCCGGCGCATTTAAAAAAATACGGCGTGCGTTTTGGCGTTGCGGTGCACGCTTCGCGCGCCGGGTGGAATTTTGATTATGTGCACCAGGCAGGTTATGTGCTGTGCGCGAGCGCCGTGCACGGGCGGCGGGTGCCGCTTCTTCAGTTTGCGCCGGTACTGCCGAACGCGCTTGCCTATAAACCCGCCGTGTGGAAATTCGGCGGACAGCAAACGGCTGTTTTTATTTCGCGTTTGGCGGCGGACAAAGTGCCGTCTTTTGAAGCGTTTATTGAGCTGTGCCGGAAAGGGAACATCCCGTTTGAACTGGCGGGCGGACTGGCCGGGAAAGAAGCGCGCGCGGTCAAACGCGCTCTTCAGCAAAAATACGCGTTGGCCGATAAAGTTTTCATCGGCGAAGTGGACACGCAGGAATTTTTAACGCGCCAGGCAAAGCGGTATTTGTTTGCGGGCGGCGTGGGCCAGGTGATTTTGGAAGCGGGGCAGCTGGGATACCCGTGTTTGGTGTGCAGCGTGCGCGGGAGCGGATTTGCTTTTTTTGCGCGGCGGGAAAATTTTAAACAGCTGGCTGAAAATAACTGTTCGCCTCGGCTGGAACATGAAACGGCATTGTTTGCCGCGGATATCCGGCGCGTGCGGGAAGACTTGCGGCAAGTGCGTTCCGGCAACACAGCACGCTTCCTGCTGGCGCGGGAGATTAATCAATCCTGCGCCCTGCAAACGGAACTGGAAAAATACGAACGGATAATTTTTGGCGGGAAATGAAAAATAAAAAAACGACAAGAGGCGCAAAACGCTGAGGCACTGCGTGATGTCGTACAATGCGAGATGCGCCCCTTTTGCGTCGAGCGGTTGGCCCGCGCAAAAAATTGAGATGTATGCGCGCGGGACCGCGTTCCGATAAAACACCCCGCGCTTACGCGGGGTGTTTTAAATCCTTGGTTTATTTAGCGTTTACCATTTTAGCTCTGGAAATATCACCCTTCTTGTCCAAGAAGTAGAGATATCCTTTTTCTTTTTTGATACCGCATTTTTCTACTTTTTTCGGTTTGCCGCCTTTTTTGCCGCCTCTGGCCATTTGAACGCGGGCGATGTCGCCGTCTTTATCAATGTAGTAGAGGAAGCCGTCTTCGCGGTCCATCCCAACTTTAAGTACTTTTTCTGCCATGTGGATAATCCTCCTTTTAAGGAAAACAGTCTTACGACAAAAGTCTAATAAAAATTGCCGCACTTTGCAAGAGGTTTCTTTCGTCGGGGCTCCCTCGGAGGGCCCCGC
>DCTQ01000077.1:2483-6685 GCA_002329395.1 Candidatus Avelusimicrobium alvi
GACCTTATGTACTTAAAAGCTATTGAAATCATCGGTTTTAAATCCTTTGCGGAAAAATCCCGCCTGGACTTTGAGCCCGGCATCACCTGCGTGGTGGGGCCGAACGGGTGCGGTAAATCCAACGTGATTGATTCCGTTCGCTGGGCCATCGGCGAGATGAGCTGGAAGTCCCTCCGCTCCGCTTCCATGGTAGATATTATTTTTAACGGCACCGCGCGCCGCGCCCCTTTAAATATGGCGCAGGTCAGTATGGTGTTTGACAACGCCTCCCGCCAGCTTCCGCTGGATTTTAACGAAATCACCGTCAGCCGCAAAATTTTCCGCTCCGGCGAAAGCGAATACTTTTTAAATAAAGTGCAGTGCCGCCTGCGCGACATCCGCGATTTGTTTTTAGACACCGGCATCGGCGGCGAAGGTTACGCCATTATTGACCAGGGCGGCGTGGAAAGCGTGCTTTCCGCCTCGCCGGAACAGCGCCGCGAAATGTTTGAAGAAGTGGCCGGCGTTTCCAAATATAAGGCCAAACGCGAAGAATGCATCAAACGCTTGGAACGCGTGGACCTGGACCTGGCCCGCCTGGCCGACACCGTGGCGTTAATTGACGAGCAAATCAAAAAGCTGGACAGCGAAGCCAAAAAAGCCCGCCTGTACCAAAAGTACCGCGAAGAACTCAAAGAGAGCGAAATCGCCATCTCGGTCTGCTCCATTAAAGAGGCCGACGCGTTAATCGCCAAACACACCGGCGAGCTGGACCCCGTGGTGCGCAAGCTGGAAGATTTGGAAGCCCGCATCTCCGCGCAGGAAGGCGCGGCGGCGGCCCTGGATTTAAATTTAACGCATAAACAAAAAGAAGCCGCCGAATTTAACGAGAAAATTTCCGCCAGCAAATACCAGGTGGGGCTGTTGGAAGGCGCCATTAAAAACTGCGACAACCTGAGCGCGGAACTCACCGCGCAGATTGCGTCCTCCGGCGCGGAAGCGCAGCGCGGCCAGAGCCGCCTGCAGGAGCTGGCGCCCGCGATTGCCAAACTCAAAGAACAGCTGGCCGCCGTATCGGCGGAGCTGACGCCGCTTCAGGAAAATTACAACGCCAAAACCGCCGCCGCGCAAAAACTGGAAAACGATTTGCGCTCCGCCGAAGCGCAGCTGCAGCGCGCGTCGGGCGAGCTGATGACGCTGGTGCAAAAACAGATGGAAGTTTCCAACCGCATCTCGCTGGAAGAATCGTCCGCCCAGCGCGAAAACGAAGATTTAATCGCCGCCGAAAAAACCAGCCAGGCGCAGGCCGCCGGGCTCGCGGGCATTCAAAAAAGCCTGGAAGAAATTACCGCCCGCGTGCAGGCCAAGCGGACGGAGGCGGACAACGCGCGCCAGGCTATTGCGGCGGGCGAAGAAGAAGTAAAAAAACTCCAGGCCGGGCGCGCCGCGTTAAACGAAAAACTTTCCGCCGTTAAATCCGCCCGCGCGGGTTTGGCGGCCAAGCTGGAAATGATTCAAACCCAGGGCAAGAACGACCCGTATTGGGTGGGCGCGAAAACCGTCAGCGAGAGCGGCCTTTGCGGCGTGAAAGGCACGCTGAGAAAATCCCTTAAATATCCCGCCGCGCTGGGCGTGGCGGTGGAAGAAGCTTTCGGCAAATACTTAGACGCCGTCCTTTGCGACAACGCTTCCACCGTGGAGCAGGCGCTTGCTCTCTTAAAACAGCACGGCAAAGCGCGCGCCAAATTTATCATTCTTTCCGAAGTGCCGCAAACCGCGGCCGCCGGCGCGGAAGACGCGCTTAAAAAACAGCTTTCGTACAAACCGGAGCTGGAAAATTTGGTCAATTTTATTATCGGCGGGTATTCGTATAAAGAAGGCGCGGTAAAGGGCGGCTTCTTTGTGGGAGGCGGCGCGGAGGACGTGCGCGCGCCCGAAGCCTATTGGGGCGAAGAAGAAACCGTGCGCGGGGAGCTGGACGCCAAAGCCGCCGAAGAAGAAACGATTTCCAACGAAATTATCGCCAATTACGACGCGCTGACCAAGGCGGATGAAGCGTTGAAGCAGCTGCGCGCTCAGTTGCAGGAAGCGGTGCTGGCGTTAAACTCGGTGCAGAACGAACGCGCCAACAAAGAACGCGAACTGCGCTCCACGCAGGAAGCGTTGGAACGCGCGGCCGCGCGCAAGCGGGAAATCACCCTGCGCGTAGACAGCCGCCGCAAAAACGCCGAAACGCTTAAACAGAATTTAGAAGAGCTGAAAAAACGCCACGCGGAAGCGTCGGCGCAGGGAGAAGCGCTCAAAAAATCCCAGCTGACGCTGCGCGAAGACGCCGAAAAATTAAAAGGCGAAATTAACGCGATGAGCGCGGCCCTGTACGAAGTAAAAATCAAAAAGAACAATGTGGAGCTGGACCTTAAATCCACGGAGTACGAATTTAACAGCCTGACCGACAGCGAAGGCAAACGCAATGAAAAAATCGCCTCTTCCAACCTGCGTTTAAAAAGCCTGGCCGAGGAAAAACTGTCCACCGAGGCCAAACTGTCCGCCGAGCGCGACAACCTGGCCAAGCTGGAAGTGGACGAACACAAAATGCGCGCGGACCTGGAAGCCCTGAAAAAGGAATTTGACGAGAAAACCGCCGCTTTAAACGCGTGCAAAAAGGAATCGTCGGAGCTGACGATTAAAAAGAACGATTTGGAAAACGCCCTGTCCAACGCGCGCCGCCAGCGCACCACGGTAACGAACAATTTGTTTGAAAGCTGGAACATCACGCCCGAAGAAGCGCAGATGAATTACGGCGACAAGACGGTGGATTACGAACGCGTCAAAATGATGCGAAAGCGCATTGAAAATATGGGCGCCGTGAATATGACCGCGCCCGAAGAGTACGACGCGCTGACGGAGCGAAACACTTTCCTGCGCACGCAGATAGCGGACCTGGAAAGCGCGAAGAAAGATTTAAAATCCGCCATTAGTAAAATCAACCAAACCACGCGCGAAAATTTCAAATACACCTTTGAACAGGTGCGCCTGCATTTTAAAAACATTTACCAGACGCTTTTCCGCGGCGGCGAGTGCGACCTGGTGCTCACCCAGCCGGAAAACCTGCTGGAAACCGGCATTGAAATTTACGCGCAGCCCCCGGGCAAAAAACTGCTTAACATCACTTCTATGTCCGGCGGCGAAAAAACGCTTACGGCCATGTCTTTGCTGTTTGCGTTCTTTACGCACAACCCGGCCCCGTTCTGCATTATGGACGAAGCCGACGCCGCGCTGGACGAAGCCAACGTGGAGCGCTACGTCAACCTGATTAAAGAATTTGCCAAAACCACGCAGTTTATCGTGGTTACCCACAATAAACGTACGATGGAAGCCGCGCGGATGCTTTACGGCATTACGATGGAAGAAAGCGGCGTTTCTAAAGTGATGTCCGTCAACCTGGCCGAACGCGCCAGCCCCGAAGACGTCAAAAAGAAAGAAGCCATTGAGGCGCTGGCGGAGGCTTAATGCTTATCGGCGTATTTTCCGACGTACACGGCAATCTGGAAGCGCTGGACGCGTGCCTGGAGCGGTTTAAACGGGAGGGGGTATCCTCGTTTATTTACTGCGGGGATATGATTGGCTACGGGCCGGACCCGGAAAAATGCGTGCGCAAAATCGCTTCGTTAAATTTAGCGGCCTGCGTGCTCGGCAATCACGACGCGGTGTTCGTCCAGCCGGAGCTGGAAGCTTTCTTTAATTACGACGCCAAAGTGGCGCTGGACGCCAGCAAAGAAATGATGAGCGAAAAATCCGTGCGGTATTTGTCTTCCTTGCCGGCGGCGGCGCACGGAACGGATTTTACCGTCGTGCACGGCACCCCCGCGGACCCCATTAAAGAATACTTTTCCAGCTGCGCCCAGTTCCGCTCCAATTACGATTTGTGGCAGGGGCACGTGTGCTTTGTGGGCCATACGCATCTGCCTTTTTACATCAAGGGCACGCCGCGCGCCTGCGCCATTTACTTAAATAAAAAAGAAGACGCGGCCATCCGCTTAAACGACAAAGCGCGCTACATCATTAATCCCGGCTCCGTCGGTAAACCGCGCGACAATAATCCGCGCGCGTCGTTTGGCATTTGGGACACGGAGGCGAAAACCTTTCGTTTTATCCGCCAGCCGTACGACTTCCGCCCGACGCAGGAAAAAATGGCGGAGCGGAAATTCCCGTCCTTTTTAATA
>DCTQ01000030.1 GCA_002329395.1 Candidatus Avelusimicrobium alvi
GGCTACGCCGGGGGATGTTTATTTATTTTTGCGGAGGGTTGTATTGTTTTTTTTTTTTGATATATTTTGCATATCAGCAAAATTTGTCAAAAAGGAACTCAAACATGAAAAATGCAAATATGGAGCGGTTAGGCGGTTTTACGCTTATTGAATTGTTGGTGGTCGTGTTAATCATTGGTATTTTGTCGGCTGTCGCGCTTCCGCAGTACGAAAAAGCGGTAAATAAGGCGCGTATTGCTACCGTAAAACCCGTATTAAAGAGTTTAAGTGACGCATGGGATGTTTTTTGGTTGGCCAGTGGAGGTAATGTGTCCTGTTCTTCTGAAGAATGTTTGACCTTGTTGGATATTGAAGTTCCCCAAACAAAAGATTTTACTTTTTATTTGGATGAGGTAATCTGCGGCAGTAACGGCAGCTGTGGGGCGGTAATTTCGGCGGAGAACGAAAAAATGAAATTTATCGTAGATTATTTTGCCGCTGGTTATGACGGCGGAGGGGACATTCACTATAACAACCGTTTTCGGTGCTCTGCATATACCGGGGAAGATGAAGCAGCTCTTTGCTCCAAGCTGGGAGCTAAATACGATACGGTGGCGCAAGCTTGGTTTTTTGAATAACCATGTTAAACATAAACAAGCCCCGGTTTTTGCCGGGGCTTGTTTATTTCTCGTCGTCAAAACCTTTGGGGTTGGGGATTAAGTGTTTTACCATCTGCTTAAACGCCTGTTTAAACATCGTTTTGCGGTACGGTATTTTGGTGTGCTGGAGGCGTTTGCCGTAATCAATGGGCATACTGGGGCCGTCGGCGGATTTGCCGCTGTCCAACGAAATGCGCTGGCTGGGATAAATACTCTGCTGGCCCGTTACCAAAAAGCTGATTACGCAGGCCACCGTGGCATACGGCGCAATGGCGGGGCCGAAGAGTTCAATGGCCATAATGCTGGCCGAAAGCGGCGTATTGGCCGTGCCCGCCAGCACCGCCACCAGGCCCAGGGCGGCAAGGGTGGCGCTGTCCACGTGCAGAAAGTCCGCCAGCATGGCGCCGGCCTGCGCGCCCACAAAGAAAATAGGCGTTACGATGCCGCCGATGCCGCCGGCCGCAAACGTGACGGACGTGGTGATAATCTTATATAAGAACCCAAACGGTGAAGCGGGCGGGTTGCCGCTTAGCACCATATCAATGCCGGGCATCCCCAGGCCCAGGTACAGCGGCGAGACAAAATAGCCGATGGCCACCAATACCAGGCCGCCCGCGGCGCAGGCCCAAAACAGCCGGGTCCGCAGTGCCAGATACCGAAACAGTACGCGCACGAATTTGCTGATTTCAATAAACAAAATGGATACAAGGCCGAAAAACATCCCGGCCACAATCATTTTAAGAAAGAATTTTTCGGAAAATACGGGCACAAAATGCAGGGGATGGTAAATATAGTCCACTCCCAGAAAAGAGGTTACCTGAAAGGCGGTGATTCCGGCTACCAGCGCGGGGAACATCACTTCGTAAAAAATATGCCCCACCCACAGCACTTCCAGGCCGAACAGCGCGCCCGAAATCGGCACGCCGAAAACGCCCGCAAACCCCGCGCTTACGCCGCAAATCATCATTTTGCGCTGGTCTTCCAGGTTCATACGAAATACCCGCGCTATAATGGAGGAAATGCCTGCGCCCACGTCCGCACACGGGGCTTCTTTGCCGGCGGAGCCGCCCGTTACCATCGTAACGATGGACAGGGTGAACCCTTTAAAAATGGAGATAAACGAAATCGGACGGTAGGAATTGATTTTGTTAATAACGGCGTCGGTGGAATAGTCTTTATCGCGCTTGGCTACTTTGCGCGCCAGCAGCGCCACCCCGTAGAGTACAAACGGAAGGCCGAGGTAGAACATCGGGATGGTATTGCGAAACGTAATGGCTCCGTCCAGCATTTTTAAAAACACCGCGTCTAACACGCCCACGATGCACCCGATGCCCGTGGCCAGGAAAAACCATTTAATAATGTTAATCACGTTGCTTTTATGTTCAGTAAGCATAGTAATATCTTACAAAATTGGTTTCCGGGCGTACACAAAATACACCCTGAAAATAGACTAGTTGGCGTTTCTGCCGGGCGGATGAGCCGGAAAGTAGTAATTTTGCTATACTATATGAAAAGAACCCCGGCCGTTTCGTTCCCGCTTGGCCGGAAAAATGCAAAATTTAACACTGTAAGGAGCCGTATTTATGGATTCGTTTATTTCGTCCGTCATTACGCTGGCGCTGGTAATGGACGGTTTTGGCAATATCCCGCTGTTTATCGCCGCGCTTAAAAAAGTAGCCCCAGAACGCCGCAAAACCGTTCTGCTGCGCGAGCTGGGAATTGCCCTGTTGATTATGGTGGCTTTTTTATTCCTGGGCAAATGGTTTTTGCAGGCTTTCGGCATTCACGAGTATTCGCTGAGTATCGCCGGCGGCATTATTTTATTTATTATTTCCGTCAAACTGGTGTTCGGCGGCGACGAAGAACCCAAGAACGACCCCAAAGAAGACGAGCCTTTTGTCGTGCCGCTGGCCATTCCGCTGGTGGCGGGGCCGGCCGCGCTGTCTATGGTGATGATTACCGCGGCGCAGCAGTCCAACAAATTCATTACGCTGGGGGCGGTGATCGTCGCGTCGCTGATTAACTCGGTTATTTTGATGATGTCGTTTCCGTTAAGCAATTTGCTGGGAAAACGCGGCTTAATCGCCATTGAACGCCTGACGGGTATGATACTGATCTTAATGTCCGTGGATATGGTGATGGGCGGTATTTCGGCCTTTATAAGCCTGTAGCGGGGGGCCCCGTCCGATAAACGCGGCGGGCGGATGGAATTTTGGCTTGTTCCGTGTAAGGATGCAAAATATTTCAGTTACTAAGAGGTGCCGTATGCGCAAGAAGGGATTTACCCTGATTGAAGTGCTTATAGTCATTATTATTATGGCCATCCTGTCTGTCATCGCGTTTATGTACTACGGGCGTTTTTTGGAACGTATGCGAATTGCCGAGGCGGACAATTTGATAGGTTCGTCCGTCCAGTCTCAGTTTCGCTATCGGGTGCGTTTTTCGCGCTTTACGCCGGTGTGGCACAAGCTGGACGCGGTGCCGCCCGTCATCCGTTTCCCTACGGCGGATAACGACTATACCAACGGCGAAACCAACACTATTTTCTACACGCGCGGCGGTTCCACCAAGCCCGAACCGAACCCGGGCTTTGCCGTTGAGTTTGAGCAGGACGGCGCGGATAATTGGTATGTTGTGGCTACGCGCGTGGGCCGCGGCAACTATACCTATAAGCTGGTGCGCGCGTTTGAAAACAACCGCATTATTTGCGTGCCGGATGTCAGTAACGAGCAGGACGTGGAAATCTGCATTGATTATATGGGCGTGGAACGGCCCGACCAGCTGACGCCGGACCCGCGGCAGCCTTAAAGAGATTTAAAAAGCGGCCCGTTTTTATGCGGGCCGCTTTTTTAGTGTTATAATAGAAGAACCAAGGGGGAAATATGAAAAAAAAGAAATTTTCGTGGAAAAGTTTTTCCGTGTTGCTGGGGATTGTGCTTCTGCTCGCGGCGGCGGCCGCGCCGCATTACGTCTGGACGCTGGAACGTTCCCGCGCCGGAGCGGCCGAGGCCGCGCTGGTGAACGCGGCGGCGGCCGAAAACCTGTATTTTATCAATCACAAAACCTATACGCGGGACTGGAAGGCGCTGGAGCGGTATATACCGGAAACGGGCGAAATGCAGGGGATTTTTGCGCCCGCGGGCGAACCCGGGGAAGAGCGTTTTTTCTCTTTTTCGCAGGAAGCGCTTTCGCGGGCCGAAGACGGATTTTCGTTCGGTATTGAAATAAGCCAAGACGGAAAAGAGGGGAAAGTCTACGCGGTGCGCGCGGGCGGCCCGGCGGGATATACTTTGTCGGAAGCGTTTCCTCAGCCGGTTTTTGCCTGCGACGGGGACGGTATGGCCGGTAAATGGTTCTGCGGCAAGTTCTCTAAATATATAGAGCCTTTTATTATGCGTAAAACCGCCGCCGAACCCGGCGCAAAGCAGACCGCTGAGCCGGCGGCCGCTTCCGCGCGGGAATAGGCACAAACCGGTCTTGATTTTTTGAAAGTTTACTGGTAAACTAAAGGAGTAGTCTTTTAAAGACTGCATACAGGCTTCAAAAATATATAAAACTGTAGGAGGTTTTATGAATAATAAGAAGGGTTTCACCCTGATTGAACTGCTGGTGGTCGTTTTGATCATCGGTATTCTGGCCGCGATGGCCATGCCCGCTTACTTCAAAGCGGTGGAACGCTCCCGCACCGCGGAAGCGGACACGATGATTGGCTCCGTGGTAAACGCCCAGCAGAGATACAAAATGAAAACGGGCAACTACACCACCACGTGGACCGCGCTGGACGTGGCTCCCGCCAACGCCGCCGCCCAGTCTTTGTACTGCACCAAGCTGACCAAAGACAACCAGGGCGATTGCGCCAAAGACAGCAAAGACGCCGCCACCGTGGGTAACGGCTTTGCCATGGAACTTTTGGGCACCACGACCAACACCGGCAACAACTCCGGCGTGGTAGCTTCCCGCGTGGGCACCGGCCAGTATACTTATAAAATCTATAAGAAATACGACGACCCGGGCCAGCCGCAGTGCGAAGGTGTTTCCGACGATGACAAAGAACTCTGCGCGGATTACAAAGGCGTGGACACCTACGCCACCCCGACCTATGCTTCCACCGAAGTAAAAGCCGGCGCGTAAGTTATTGTGTTTGATTTAAACCCCGCTCTTAGTAGCGGGGTTTTTTTATGGTTGTTTAATAAGTTGTCTGCAGGGAGTAAGCGCGCGGAAAAAACTTGATTTTTAGTTTTTTTACTGATAAACTAAAGGGGTAGTTTAGTAGTTATATAAACTCAGGTATATAAAACTGTAGGAGGTTTTATGAATAATAGAAAGGGTTTCACCCTGATTGAACTGCTGGTGGTCGTTTTGATCATTGGCATTTTGGCCGCGATGGCCATGCCCGCTTACTTCAAAGCGGTGGAACGCTCCCGCACCGCGGAAGCCGATACGATGATTGGCACCGTGGTAAACGCCCAGCAGAGATACAAAATGAAAACGGGCAACTATACCACCACGTGGACCGCGCTGGACGTGGCTCCCGCCAACGCCGCGGCTACTTCTACGTACTGCACGAAGCTGACCAAAGCGCAGAACGCGAACTGCACGGACACGAAAGTGGCCGCCACCAGCGGTAACGGTTTTATGATGACCTTAATCGGCACTGCGACCAATACCGGCAACAACTCCGGCATTACCGCCAAACGCGTGGGCACCGGCCAGTATACCTACACCATCTACAAGAAATACGACGACCCGGGCCAGCCGCAGTGCGAAGGTGTTTCCGACGATGACAAAGAACTCTGCGCGGATTACAAAGGCGTGGACACCTATGAGGAACCCACCTACGCTTCCACCGAAATCTCCGCTTAGTCTTAACTGTTAATAGACAAAGACCCCGCTTTTGGCGGGGTCTTTTTTGTGGATACTTCAACAGAACATCCCGGGCTAAAACCCGGAGAGAATGAAAGGCCTGCCGGGGGAAAAAGGCGTGTTTTTCTTTTTTGTCGGCGGCTGCAAAGCAGGTACAACCGGGAAAAGAAACCCCGGGCTTCAGCCCGGGGAGTTTCATTCACACGGAAACGAAATACTTATTCCCATCTTAAGTGAAATGTTTCACACCAAAGTTTAGTTTCCAATATGGTGTTTTTTACTACATCGTGGCACACCGGTGGCGCATCGTTCGGATATTGTTTGTGAAGGTTTTCCATCTGTGTAAAGTAATCTTTTAAAATTGCTTTTACGCCGCCTTGCTTATACAGAAGCAACTGTTTGTTTAAATTATGAAAGACAACTGCATGCTCCGGGTTTCCGTGAAAAGGATGAAAGGCACCCGGTGCATTTTTTTGCATATCTGCCAAATTAACGGTAAAAGGAACCCCTTCCTGGGTGGCTTGCCGTTTCATCATCCAGTAAATTTCTTTTAATGTGCTTTTGTTTACAATATGATGTGCCCCACGGTAATGGGAAACAGAATAAATTTTTTTCCATTTATTAATATATTTAGGAACGATCATCCCTTCTTCTCTAGCAAGTGCGGCAATTGCTTTTAAGTATTGGTAACTACCCCACAGGGTAGTGGGATCTTTTAAAAGTGGCGCCCTAAATTCCGTAACAATGTGGATTTGTGGGATGACAGTCGTTGCGCCTTTTCTATTTATTACTTGTTGTTGGTAGTAGTGGGAAGTGGTTATTGGCCTGGTAAGCGCAGCTACTTTTACTGCCAGCTGTTGGCTTGTTACAGGGGCACGCAAATGCCTAGTAACGAGTGCCTTATATTTAATTTGTTTGGCGGCTCTTAAAACTTGATAGGCGTTTTGTCCAAAAACAATGCCGTGAGCAAAAAAGAACAATAAAAGCAGCGCGAAAAATCTTCTCATAAAGGTACTCCCACGCATAGATTTATTCCTACTTTTATTGTAGTATATTTATTTTATTTTGCAAGGGGGTCCTGCGGTTCGGGCCGGGCGTCGGCGGGGGCTGCCGCTGTTTTGTCCGACGGCGCGGCGCCGTGCGCGGCCTGCGGCTCCGATTGGGTTTGTAAGGCAGCGGATTCGGCCGGAAGCGTCTCTTCCGCCGGTTTATTTGGCGGCAAAGTGTTTACGGTATCCTCGGCGGTTTGCGGAGCGTCTGCGGCGGGCGTTGCCGCTTCCGTTTCGGCAGAGGCCGCCTGTTTGCCGGTTGGATTTTGCGTGCCGGAAGCGGTTTCCGGTCCGGCGGTTTCGGCGGTGTGCGCGGCATTGGCCGCGGGCGTTGCCTCTTCCGCTTCGGCGGGCGCAGGGTCCGGCGGCAGGATAAAGGGCGGCTCTTCCGCGTCAAACACAATGCCCCGGGGCGCGGCGGGTTTTTCCTCCGGCGTGGGGGGCGTAAGCGTCGGCGCGGCGTTTACCACGGGCAAAGCGCGCGGCGCGGGCGCGGGGTAGCGTTCTATAATATCCTGGGCCGATTCTTCAAAAAACAGACGTCCCTTTTTCCACGATTCGTACAGCTGTCTGTCCGGCGGTTCGGGGCGGAAAAAGTCTTGGTTTTTCGTGCGGTCGGAAATGGCGAATGCGATTAAATGCAGGACCACAATGTCTTTGCCCGTAAAATTTTTCCGCGTTTCGTAACTGCTCACGCGCGCCAGCACTTTCACGTGCCGCCCTTTTTGTATCCCCGTCATTTGCGGCATACCCCGCTTGTTAAAGCTTACCAGCAGCAGTTCGTACGAAAGGGCGTTTCCCTGCCCGGTGGCGTAGTAGTACAGCGGCGCGTCCACTTTAAGCACCAGGCGCAGGCGCAGCGCATCTTCGGTAACGCCTTTCACTTCCCCGCCGAAAGACACCACTTTCCCCCGGTAAGCCGCCGGATCCTTTTCAATGCCCTGGAGGTAATCTAAATTCTGGTCTTTATACGGGATGATGGAACTGCACGCCGCCAAAAACGCACATAAGATAAAAATAAAAAATGGTTTCATAGGCTGTCTCCGGTTATATTATAACTTTTCTGGCCGCGCGGGGGCAGGCTAACCCGTTTTGCCGCTTGACCCGGGCGGTGCAAACGGGTACGATGAAACAAAGGGGGACGTTATGAAACCGTTAAACGACGAAGAAAAACGGGTAATTGAAGATAAAGGAACCGAACCGCCTTTCAGCGGCAAGTATTACCGGCATAAAGCTTCCGGGCGGTACTTATGCCGCCGGTGCGGCGCCCCGCTGTACAACAGCGCGGATAAGTTTAATTCCGGCTGCGCCTGGCCGAGCTTTGACGCGGAAATCCCCGGCGCGGTGAAACGCATCCCGGATGCAGACGGAGAGCGCACCGAAATCGTGTGCGCGCATTGCGGCGGACATTTGGGGCATGTGTTTGAGGGAGAAAATTTAACGCCCAAAAATACGCGCCACTGCGTCAATTCCGTTTCGCTCGTGTTTCAGCCGGATAAAAAAGAGGCAGACGCGCCGGGGGAAACCGCCATTTTTGCGGGCGGCTGTTTTTGGGGCGTGGAGCATTTGATGAAGAACTTCCCCGGGGTGCTGAGCATTGAGCCCGGCTATACGGGCGGCTATGTGGATAACCCGACGTATGAACAGGTGTGCGGCAATTTAACCGGGCACGCCGAAGCGGTGCGCATTGTGTTTGACCCCAAACAGGTGAGTTTTGAGACGCTGGTCAAAGGGTTTATGGAAATCCACGACCCGACGCAGGAAAACGGTCAGGGGCCGGATATCGGCGCGCAGTACCGCTCGGAAATTTTTTACACCGCGCCCAAGCAGCGCGAAGCGGCCGAACGGGTGATTGACGAACTGAAACGCAAAGGATACCCGGTAGTTACGCGCGTAACGCCCGCATCCGCGTTTTGGCCGGCGGAGGATTATCATCACCGCTATTATGAACGCAAAGGCACTCAGCCGTATTGCCACCGCCGCGTAAAACGCTTCTAGGCCTTCCAGGCCGTGGTTCTCCGTCCGCGCTCATTTGATGGGTAGGGCCACGCTGTGTTAACAGGGGCGCGCTTTTACGTGCAAAAACTTTCCAGGCCGTGGTTTTTAGTCCGCGACCGTTTGATGGGTGGGGCAATCGGCACGGGTGTGCGGCAGGCGGTATGAACACACTTCCCGGGCGGTTCCCGTCCGTGCGCGGGGTGCTTGGGGTGCTTATTTATAAGGGTATAGGGGCAGGATAATAGAAGCGTATAAAACGAAAAAGGAAGAGGGATCTCGGCCTCTTCCTTTGTAAAACGCCTAACTGTCTAAATACAAATAAAAAACGCCCTCTAGGAGAATCGAACTCCTCTTTTCGGATTGAAAATCCGACGTCCTAACCGATAGACGAAGAGGGCATTAAAAGTGCGCCCGGTGAGACTTGAACTCACGGCCCCCCGCTTAAAAGGCGGATGCTCTACCACTGAGCTACGAGCGCAAAAAAGCAGTCAAAAGAACTATCAGGGTTTAATCTTGGATCGGGTTAAACCCAACATAAATATTATACTACAAATTTAGCGCGCGCACAAGAATTTTTATTTTTTATTTTTGAGGCGGCCTTTCTTAATAATCTTATTATAACACTTTTGCGTTTGGCGCGTCAAATCTCTTCTGTCCCGTCGGAGTTTGGCCCAAAAGGGTTTGACAACCCCCGCCGCGCTTGATACCATATAACAAACGGACCGTCCGGCGGCCCGGAAATTATTTTGCGAGGTTTTATATGAAAAAAGTTATTAACTCCACCAGCGCTCCCAAGGCCATCGGCCCCTACTCCCAAGCCATTGAAGACGGCGGCTTCGTATTCACTTCCGGCGTGCTCCCCATTGACCCCGTTACCGGCGAAATCTACAGCGGCGACGTGCAGGTGCAAACCGAACTGATTTTAAACAATTTGGAAAATATTTTAAAAGAAGCCGGCTGCTCGCTTAAAAATGTTGTTAAAACCACCGTGTTTATGACGGACTTAACCAAATTTGCCGAAATGAACGCCACTTACGCCGCTTTCTTTAAAGAAAATCCGCCCGCCCGCAGCACCATTCAGGTGGCCGCTCTTCCCAAAGGCAGTGCGGTGGAAATTGAAGCCGTGGCCAAAAAATAAAGAAGGATTTTTGAATGACGATTCAAGACCAGGTGCTTTCAGGCCGCGTAAACGGCATTTTGCTTCCGCTTTCCGCCATGAAGACGGAAAACGATTGGGGCGTGGGGGATTTTGCGGCCCTGCGGGAATGGACGGAGTTTTTCGCCTCCCAGGGAACGAAAATCGTGCAGATTCTGCCCTTGCAGGAAACCGCCCCCGGCGAAACCTGCCCCTATTCCGCTTTAAGCGCGTTCGCAACCGACCCCGTCTACGCCGATATCTCCGACGTGCCGGACGTGGCCGCCTGCCCGCGCGCGCGGGAGTTTGTCGCGTCCCTGGCGCCTAAAATCGCCGAATGGCGCAGCGCCAAAAAAGCGCCTTTTTTCGCGGTTAAACAGGCCAAGCTGAAAGCATTATGGTTCGGCTACCAGTATTTTTTGGAAACGGAAGCGGCGGCGGGCAGTCCGCGCGCCCGGGCGTTTGAAGCCTACTGCGCCGCCCAGTCCGGCTGGCTGCGCGGGTATTCGCTGTTCCGCGCGATAAAAGAATTTTACAAATGGCAGACCTGGACCGAGTGGCCCGAAGACCTGCGCAATTTCCAAAAACAGGCCGTGGATACGTTTGAAAGCCAGTACCGCGAATACGTCAACTACTTTTCCTATGTCCAATGGGTGCTGGATTTGCAGCTGCGCCGCGCCAAAGCCTTTGCGCAGGATAAAGGCATTTTGATTTTTGGCGATATTCCCTTCGGCACCAATCTGGACAGCGCCGAAGTATGGTCCGAGCGGGAAAATTACCGCCTGGGCTGGGAAATCGGCGCGCCGGCGGACCAGTTTTCCAAGGGCGGCCAGCGCTGGGGGCTCCCGGCGTACGACTGGGGCTACCAACACGCCCATAACCTGGGTTTGTGGCGGCGCAAAATCCGCCGCGTAACGGAACTGTACGACATTTTCCGCCTGGATCATTTGGTCGGGTTTTTCCGCACGTATGTGTTTGCGCCGGGGGACGAAGTCGGCGCGTTTGACGTAGAGGGCGAACAAAACCAGATTGACCGCGGATATAATTTCTTAAAAATGGTGCTGGAAGAAGCGGCCGGCAAACTGCCCGTGGGCGAAGATTTGGGCGTTATTCCCAATTATGTGCGCCGGATGCTGATTGATTTGCGCATTCCCGGCTACAAAGTGCTGCGCTGGGAACGCGAGGACAACGGCTACTACCGCGAGCCGCGCCATTACCCGCAGGTTTCTTTGGCCACCACGTCCACCCACGACACCGAAACCGTACGCGGCTGGTGGGAAACCATGGACCCGCACGAGCGCGCCAACATCTGGGAAATGATTTCCGCCCAAAAGACTGACGGCAACGTGCCGTTTGACGATTGGAGCCAGCGCGCCATTTTGCGCCGGGTGTTGGATTCCAATTCCGCCATTACGCTTTTTTCGTGGCAGGACATTATTGGCACGCTGGACCGGGTAAACACGCCCGGCACCGTGTGCGACGAAAACTGGACCTACCGCAGCGAATACACGCCCCGGCAGGCGGCCGAAGTTTACGCGCCGCAGCTGGCGATGTACCGCGAATTATTAAAGGAGACGGGCCGCGCCTAAGGCCGCTTATGCCTGCATTTACCGCCATTATTCCCGCCGCCGGAAAAGGGGTGCGCCTGATGCCCTATACCGCGCATATGCCCAAAACCATGATCAGCGTGGCGGGCAAACCCATTCTGGGCCATATTCTGGACCAGGTGGAAAGCCTGGGGATAAAAAAGGCGGTGTTCATCGTCGGGTATAAGAAAGAAGCGATTATTGAATTTGTCCGCGCGCGTTACCCGCATTTGGAAACGGTGTTTGTAGAACAGCCCGAACCGCGGGGCCTGGGCCATGCGGTTTATCTGGCGAAAGAAGCCGTGTCCGGCCCCTGTTTTATCCTGCTGGGAGACACCATTGTGGACGGCGATTTAAAGCCGCTGGTGTTCGGCGGGCAGAACGCTGTGGGCATCAAGGCGGTGGCGGACCCGTCGCGCTTTGGAATTGTGGATTTAAAAGACGGCAATATCGTTTCGTTTGAAGAAAAGCCGGAACATCCCAAATCCAACCTGGCGATTATCGGCGCGTATTCGTTTTTGGATTCGGCCCAATTATTTAACGCGCTGGAAGAAGTCATCCGCTCGGGCAAAACGGTTAAAAACGAGATTCAGCTGACGGATGCGCTGTCCGTCTTGTTATCGCGCGGCGTTAAAATTGCGCCCGTGATGATGAACGACTGGTTTGACTGCGGCACCGTGGAAGTGCTTCTGCAAACCAACCGCCTGCTGCTGGACCGGCACCACCGCGTGTCGCCGGAACTGGAAAAAAACAATAAAATTGTGCCGCCGTGCTGGATTGCGGACGGCGTAAAAGCCGAAAACTGCGTGCTTGGGCCGTATGTTTCCGTGGCGTATGAAGCGGAACTGAAGGACTCCTCGCTGGAAGACGTTATCGTGGGGCCTCAGACGAAACTGGATAAAAAAACCGCGTTTCACGCGGTGTTTGACAAGTACAACCGGTAAAAATTATTTTTTTGCAGCGTCCTCTTCGGTCTTGTCCGGAGAGGATTTTTTATCGGTATTTTTGATGGCGGCGGTTTGTTTTTTGGCCGCGTTTTTGGCGGCGGCTTGGAAAGAATCCGTTTTGGCCCCGTCTTTTTTATCGGTTTTGTCCGCTGCGGGTTTAGCCGTATTTTTGGCGGATTTTTCTTTGGCGGGAGCCGCTTGGGAGGCTTTGGTTTCGCCGGCGGTTTCCGGGGCGGCGTTTCCTTCGGCCGCGGCCGGCGTTTCGGCGGCCGGTTCCGGCATCGGGAACAGTTCGTCCGCCAGCCGTTCGGCGTATTCGCGGGCGGCGTTGTAATCCGCCGCGGCCTGGATAAACTGCGAAGTGGGGCGGTTGGTGTCCGTATTTTTGGCCATTTCAAGCTCCAGCCGCGCTTTTTTAATTTCAAAATCTTCCACCGCCAGCAGCAGGCGGATTTGGTTGACCAGCCGGTCTTTTTCTTCGTTTACCACCACGGGGCACGACTGCAGGGCCTGGTTTAAAATATCCAGATTGCGCGCCGCCGTCTGCCGGGTGGTGCTTTTTAAGACGGGGTTGTCCTGGTTAAGCGGCGGCACGGAAACGGACGCGGCCAGCGTGGCCGCGCGTTCGGGCAGGTACATATTTCCCACCATCATTCCGCCCACAAACAGGAGCGCCATCGTGAATAAATAGAGAATATAACGCATATTAAGAATCCTTTGTTATATTCTATCAAAATGAAGTGAAAATAAATATATAATAAAGCTGATATGAAAAAATTCCCCGCCTTTTTATGCTTCCTTTTTCTGGGTGCGGCGCTGTTTATTTGGCCGGCCGTCTCCTCGGCGGCTTCCGCACGGGAGGCGATTGAACGCTTTGACGCGTTTGCCGCGGTGTCGGCCGATTCTTCCGTACAGGTAACGGAGCGCATTGTGGTGCGTTCGGCGGCGGATAAAATCCGGCGGGGCATTTTCCGCGTACTGCCCGATAAAGGCCTGTCTGGTTACGAGATTCTTTCCGTGCGCCGCGCCGGCCGGCCGGAACCGTATACGGTAAAATCTTCCCGCGCCGGGCGGACGCTGTATATCGGCGATAAAAACGCGGCCCTGCCGCCGGGGCAGCATATTTACGAAATTTCTTACCGCGTGCAGGGCGCGGTGCGCTTTCAAAAAGATTTTGACGAGTTTTACTGGAACGTAACCGGAAACGAGTGGCAGTTCCCTATCCGGTCCGCTTCTTTGCGGCTGACGCTTCCGGACGGAGCGCAAATCGTTCCGGGCGGCGTGTCGCTCTACACCGGCTATGCGGGGGATAGCGGCCCCGCGGCGGCGCGTGCGTCGGGGGATTCTTTCTTTTTTACCACCCATCCGCTGGCCGCCGGAGAGGGATTTACCGTTTCCGCCGCGTGGAATAAAGGCGTTGTAAAAGAACCCTCCGCCGCCCAAAAAATAACTTCCGGCCTGGCGGGGTATGGGCGGGAAATCGGCTGGTTTTCGCTGGCGTGGGTGTTGCTGCTCGTGTATTATGCGTGCGCGTGGTATTGGGCGGGGAAGGACCCGAAGGCCTGCGTGCTCCGGCAGTTTGAGCCGCCGTCCGGCCTGTCGCCCGCTCAGGTGCGTTATGTGCGCCAGATGAAGTTTGACTCCCAAATGCTTTCCGTTATTATTATGTCGCTGGTACAGAAGGGCTGTATAAGCGTAACCAAAAATGATTCGGGAACATTCACGCTGACGCGTACGGAGTTGCAGACGCCCGTCTTACTTTCAAGCGAAGAGCAGGCTTTGGTAAACGTATTATTTGAATCCCGCACGCAGCTGCCCGTGAACAACCGTTATAACACTGTTTTTCAGGCCGCGGGGGCTTCCGTGCGCCGCGCGCTGAAAAAGTGGGAAGGCGGGCGGCTTTTTGCCCGGAACGTCTGGTATAACGCGCCGACGTTTTTGTTTGCGGCCGCGCTCATCGGCGCGCTGGGGGCGAAGGCGGACTGGCCGTCGCGCTTTACGGCGGTGTATACTGCCGCTTTTATGGCTTTTTGGCTGTACGGTATGCTGGGCGGAATTTTAAAAAGGTTTTGGCCGCGCGTGGTGAGCATTGGCCGGTATGCGCTTTTGGTGTTGGCGGTGCTCTTGTTTATGCTTTTGGGCGCGGCGCAGACCGTGTTGGTATGGGTTGCTCTTACGCCGGGCATTGTGTTTTATTATCTGGTGCGGGCGTATACCCCGCTGGGGCGGCGGCATATGGACGGAATTGAAGGATTTTTACAGTATTTGGAAGTAGCCGAAAAATACCGCGTGTTCGCGTCCGACCCGACGGACGCCGCCCGGGTGTATTGCGATTATCTGCCCTATGCCGCCGCGTTGGACGTACAAAACAAGTGGCAGCGTACGCTTCAGGCCGAGCTGGGCTGGTCCGCCGCTGAACGTGTGGCCCAGTCCCGCGGCTTCGGTTTTGTGTCGGGCGGTAAATTTACCGTTTTTTCAAATGCGCTTTGCGCGGCGGCCCATTCTCCCCCATCCTCTTCCTCCGGGCGTTCTTCTTCCGGATTTGGCGGAGGGGGGTGTTCCGGCGGAGGGAGGGGCGGCGGTGGCGGCGGCGGATGGTAGCCGCTTGTATTTTGAACACATTTCCGCGTTACGCCGGAGCTCGCATATGTCTAAATATGCGTCGCTCCGCCGCGCCTGGAACTGTATTTCAAAATCCTGCGCGGGGGTAGCCGCTTGTATTTCGGCGTTATTTCGTTGTTGCGGCAAAACTCGCATAGGCTGTACTATGTTTCGTTTTGCCGCGCCTAGAACTACCGGCCGAAATCCTGTGCGGGGGTGGCCGCTTGTATTTTGAACACATTTCCGCGTTGCGCCGGAGTTTTGCGCACAGCGTTATTTTTTGCTACATTTCATATTATCGTAAGGAGACTCTATGGCAAAAATTAAATTTGGTGAACACGGACATTTAGAGCTGGAAATCACGCCGCTGACCATTTGGTCCAACCCCGGCAGTGAAGGCGAATTTATGGAGTACCAAATCGGCTTATACTGCGAAGGGGAAAGCGTTTTCTCTTCCGTGTTTGCCGAACGGCTGGTGGCCGTGAAGGACGAAGAGGCTATTTATATCTCGGATTTTATTGCCGAAACGCTGGCCGAACGTAAAGAAAATAACTGGACGATGCTGGAGCCAAAAGTCTCTTTGTATATGCGCCCGGTGCCGCCGCCGGCGGGGTGCTGTTCGTCCTATAACCGGCCGGATAATTTCCTGCTGCAAATTACGCTGGAGCAAAACATTTTTGCCGGAGAGGATAAAGTGTTCGGCCCGTATTCCAACACCGGGCTGAACATCAACTTTGAGGCCGCCGGAAAAGACTGGGCGCAGTTTGCGCAGGACATCCGCGCCGAAGAAGAAGATTTTGACGAAGAGGAAGAACCCGCTCCGGATCCGTACAGAAGTTAATTTTATGGGACCTGTAAAAAGCCCCGCTTTTAGGCGGGGCTTTTTGCGTTACAGCGAGAGGGTTTCCAAATCGTCCGGCACAAATACCGGGCCGGAGAATTCCGTTTTCGCTTCGGCGGTATACAGCCGTTTGCGTTCGGGCAGGTTATTATCCTGCGTGTGATACAGCACCAGGTTTTTGGCGTGCAGTTCCCGCGCCGTGCGCGCCGCATCCAATGCGGTGCTGTGGTGTTTTTCGTAAGGTTTAAATTGTTCGCGCTCGGAGTAGAGGCAAAACGCTTCGGACAGCAGCCAGTCCGCCTCTTGCGCGTAACGCTTACAAGCCGGATTGTACGGTTCGTCCCCCAGGCAGACCAATGTTTGTCCGTCCGGCAGAACGGCGCGGTAGCCGAATTGTTTGGTTTTGGAAGATAAAATATCAAATGCGGTGCAGGTAAAACCCGCCGCCTGAAATTGGTCCCCGTCCTGCAGGCGGACGAAATGAATCCCGCGGTCCAGCACCGCCTGGAGTTTGGCGGTTAAAGTCATTTGGCAGAATGCGCGGAGTTTTTGTTCGCATTCGTCGTGGCAGAAGATGGTGAGCCCGGGGTATTTCCCGCGCGTAAAAAGCGACGCCGCCAGCCGGATAATCCAGATGACGCCCAAAATATGGTCCGTATGCCCGTGGGCGAGGAACAGGTGGCGGATGGCCGGCACCGGGATAGCGGCCTTTTCCAGCTGGGTGAGAATGCCGTTGCCGCCGCCTGCGTCGGTTAAAAAATACTCCGCGCCGTTTTGCAGGGCGAAACAGGTGTTGTAGCATCTGGTAACGAGCGCGTTGCCCGTACCGAGCAGAATGAGTTTAGAAGACATATTTTGTAGTTTATGAAAGCCCGCGCGGTTTTAAATTTCTACGGAGAGGGAGGGATTNNAAACCACTCGGCCACCTCTCCTTATTTCCTATTCTATTAATTTTCGGACCGTAAAGGGAAGTGGCGGGATCTCACTGTTTGCTTGCAGAATGCTCTGCCTGGCGGCGTTGCTAAGGATATAGCTGGGAATCTTTCTGTTTTCGTCTTTTCCTTTTTCTGGCAGCAGAAAAA
>DCTQ01000067.1 GCA_002329395.1 Candidatus Avelusimicrobium alvi
CGGCTCAGAAGCACCGCGGCCTGGAAGGCCCCGTACGCGCGGGCGCGCGGGTTTCATTGACAGGGAACCTGATTAATGGTTTAATAACACTACGGGGGATTCTCTCGTAACAGACTTCACGGAGGAAATATGGATATTAAAATTACGGCCAAGAACATTAAACTGACTCCGGCCATCAAAGAATTTATCAATACGCGCGTGGGCAAAATTGAAAACTTTTTTGACCACATCATTTCTGCCCAGGTGCTCATCTCGGTAGAAAAGAAAATCAACCAGCGCGCGGAAATCATCCTGCACACGGGCGCCAAAACCACCATCAGCGCCACCGCGGTGGAAGAAAACCTGTACAAAGCCATTGACGCCGCGGCCCTGAAAGCCGAAGCGCAGGCCAAAAAAATCAAAAACAAAGCCAAAGCCCGCAAAGTGAGCAAAAAATCCGTCAAAGAAGTAGACGTCAACCCGTTTGCCGAGCACGTGCTTCTGCCGCAAAACGACGTGAAGTTCTCCGTCATCAAGCAGGTGGAAGTCTCCCCGATGAACCCGGAAGACGCCGCCTACGAAATGGAACGCCTGGGCTACTCCTTCTGGATGTTCCTGGACGAAGATTCCAAGCAAATCAACCTGATTTTTAAACGCTTGGACGGCACCTACGGCTTAATCAAACCGATTAAGAAGAAATAAGGTTTTCGGGGGCGGTTTTGGAATTTACAAAATCTATCACCGTCGCGGAACTGCTCCAGGTTAAACGTCTTAACCTGGAGCTGGTCTGCGGCAAGCGTTATATTCACCGCGAAATTACGCTGGGCAGCGTCAACCGCCCCGGCCTGGCGTTATGCGGCCATTTGGAAAGCTTCCGCGCGGGTTCCGTGCAGGTATTCGGCCGCGGCGAACACGCGTTCTGTTTAAAAGAAAACAAAACGCGTCTGCGCGCCAACATCGCCAAAATGCTCAGCGAAGGCGCGGTGCCGTGCATCATCATGGCGGCGGGGATGGACCCGCTGCCCGCCATCCGCAAAGCCTGTTTAAGCGCGGACGTGCCGGTGCTGAAAACGGATATGGAATCCACGGCGTTCGTGGCGGAATTCTCGCGCTTTTTGGACGAAAAACTTTCCCCGGTTACGCATATGCACGGGGTGCTGGTGGACGTAAGCGGCATCGGCGTGCTGATCCGCGGAGACGCGGGCATCGGCAAGAGCGAATGCGCGCTGGAGCTTATCAAACGCGGCCACATTCTGGTGGCCGACGACGTGGTGGAAGTGCAAAAAAGATGGGGACGTTTTCTGGTCGGTTCCTGCCCTACGATGCTGAAGCATTATATGGAAGTGCGGGGCCTGGGCATTTTGGACGTACCGCTTCTGTTTGGCGTAGGCTCTACGCTGGACGAAACCAACATTGATATGGAAGTGGTGCTCACTTCGCCCAGCAAACAGCCGATTGACCGCCTGGGAGTCGAGCAGAAAACGACCAACATTCTGGGGGTGGAAATCCCGTCGCTGGGGCTCCCGGTTACGCCGGGGCGCAACCTGGCGGTGCTGATTGAAGTGGCTGCGCTGAACCAGCAGTTAAAAAGCCAGGGCATTTTTTCCGCCAAAGAGTTCAGCAAAAAAATCTTGGATAAAATGAAAAAGGGGAACAATGGGAAACAATAAACGCCGTATTTTCATTATTACCGGCCTGAGCGGGGCGGGCAAATCCCAGGCGCTGAAAATCTTCGGCGACTTTGGTTTCTACTGCGTGGACAATTTGCCGCTGGCGCTGTTTAAAAACTTTACCGATTACGTCAAACAAAGCGGCGAACGCAAAGACATCGCCCTCGGCATTGACGTGCGCGAAGGCGGCCGTCTGAAAGATATGCCCAAAATCCTGCGTTCCATGGCCGAAGACGATTTTGTGGTGAAAGTGGTGTTTTTGGATGCGTCCGAAGAGTGCCTGATCCGCCGTTTTTCGGAAACCAAACACCGCCACCCCATCCACAAAAAGCTGGCCGCCGCCATCAAACACGAGCGCGAAGTGATGAGCCCCATCCGCACCATGGCGGATAAAGTGATTGACACGTCCGACCTAAAACTCGGCGAACTCAAGGAAAAACTCTCCGCGCTGATGGGCCTTACGCGCGAAGACGATATGCAGATTTCCGTCGTTTCGTTCGGCTTTAAAAACGGCATTTTAAAAGACTGCGACATCGTAATGGACGTACGCTTTCTGCCCAATCCGTACTACCTCCCCGAACTGCGGGAAAAAACCGGGCTGGACAAAGAAGTGCAGGATTATATTATGTCGTTTAAGGAATCCAAAGAATTTTCTGAAAAATTTGCGGACCTGATTAAATATTTGATACCAAAGTATATTAAGGAAGGCAAAAGCTATCTGACCATCGCCATGGGCTGCACCGGCGGCAAACACCGCAGCGTATTTATGGCGCACGCGCTCGCGCAGTATTTAAGCAAACAAGGGTTGAGCGCGACGGAATTTCACAGGGATATAGGACTTTAATTATGGTAAAAATCATTTTAGTAACGCACGGGCAGCTTGCCCAACAAATGCTGGAAACGGCGGCGCAGATTATCGGCAAACCGGCCGACGACGGCTTTGCCGCGTTTTCCGTAACCGCGGCCTCTTCGGTGGAAAAAGAAGCGGCCAAACTGCACGACCTGCTTAAAAACTGCGAAGAGGGCGCCGTTATCTTAACCGATATTTTCGGCGGCAGCGCCACGAACATCTCCCTCACCGCCAGCAAAGACCTGGCCAAATGCCACGTGATTACGGGGCTGAATTTAAGCATGCTGCTCACCGCCATCAACAGCCGCAAGAAACTTTCGGCCAAAGAATTGGCGGAAAAAATTGAAGCGGACGGCAAACGCGCCGTCATCAACGCGACGGAACTGTTAATTAAGGGGCTTTAATGCCGATTATCTTTGCACGGGTGGACGACCGCCTGATTCACGGCCAAATCGTACAGGCCTGGCTGCCGGAGCTGAACGTTGACGAGATTTTAATTCCCTGCTCCAAGGGAAAAGAAACCTGCCTCAACCGCGGCCTCCTGCGCCTGAGCCTGCCGTATGAATACGAACTGACGATTTTGGACTCCCGCTCCTGTGCAAGATACGCCGCCGATTCCAAACGGCGCATTTTCCTTTTAATGGGTTCTTTGCAGGAATTTACCGAACTGATTGAAGACGGCCTGCAAATCAAAACCTTAAACATCGGCGGAATGCATTTTAAAGAAGGCGCGCAGAAACTGGATGAAAACGTGTTTCTGGACCAGGACGACAAACGCTTTTTAAAACTCATACGGGACCTGGGCATTCAGATAGAAACCCGCGCCGTGCCCAACTCGCAGTCTATTTCCATAAGCGAGGCCATTCCATGACGCCCGAAGTATTTATGCTGTGCGTATTCGCCGCGCTATTAGAGCTGGATACGACGTACGCCTTCCAGCTTACGTTCTCGCGCGGCATTATCGCGGCGCCGCTGATGTCGCTCATCACCGGCGACGTGATGGCCGGCATTCAAATCGGCGTATTTACCGAACTTATTTTTGCGGACGTCAGCCCGCTGGGCGGTATTCTTCCGCCGAGCGCGGTGGTGTGTTCGGCCGTGTCGCTTGCGCTTAACGCTATGGGGATAGACCTTTACTTTGCGTTCTTCTTCGGGGTAACGGGCTCCATTTTATTTTCC
Organism: Candidatus Avelusimicrobium alvi; assembly: GCA_002329395.1. GTDB lineage: Bacteria > Elusimicrobiota > Elusimicrobia > Elusimicrobiales > Elusimicrobiaceae > Avelusimicrobium > Avelusimicrobium alvi. The sequence goes on from DCTQ01000067.1 coordinate 3,679, forward strand.
GTGGCCGAAAAGTTTATGCGCAAAAACCGCTTTAAATGGCTGGTGTTCTGGGAACGCAAAATTCTGCAAAAACCCAATACGGTCAACCGTACGGTGGCGCTCGCGCTCGCGACGTCGTTTTTAATGAATTTTATTCTTATTTTTATCTTTACCTGGCTGTGCGGCAAGCTGATGCTGACGCTTTTGCCGTATATTCCAATGAAGGCGCATTTTGCGTGCAAGTTTGCGTACATGGCCGTGCCGTGGATCGGCCTGGCGACGCTGGTGCCCGCTTTCCGCCTCAAGGCAAGGTAGCGTATGACTTTTTCCATGCGGATGCAATTGTTCCTCCGCTCGTTTTTCCTGCAGACGGGCTGGAACTATATGAAATACCAAAATATCGGGCTGACCTTTGTCATGCTGCCGTTTTTAAAACAGGCGTACAAAGACGACAAAGACGCGCTTCCGTCCGTCCTGCAGCGCTACCTGGAAAATTTTAACACCCAGCCGGTTATGGCCTCGTTCTGCTTCGGCGCGCTGGCGCGGCAGGAAGAAGCCGTCGCCAAAGCCAAATCCCTGACGGATTTTAAAGAAAAAGTAACCGAATGGACCGGCATCAAGCGCGGGCTGTCCATCACCACGGCCTCCATCGGCGACCGCTTGTTTTGGGGCACCCTTAAACCGCTGACGCTTTTAATGGCCCTGTTTATTTGGCTGATGCTGGGCGTAAACTTTTTTGAAATTGAGCTGCCGGCCAACACCCCCCTGCTCTACGCGGCCTGTGCGGGCGGAGCGGCGTTCTTCGCGTTTAACGCGGTGGCGCTGTTCGTCAAATGGGAAGGCCTTAAAATCAGTTACGACGCGCGGGAAAACACCTGCTTCGGCCTTACGCGTTTTGACTGGAACAAAACCATCTACAACGCCAAGCGCATCGGCATCGTGCTGGCGGTGGGGATGATTTTGTTCGGCGTATACCATTATCTAAAAGGGTTTGAAGACGTGGACGTGCATTTCGTTACGCGCGCGGCCATCGTGCTGTTTTTCGTCATGATCAGCTTCGTTACCCGCAAACTGCGTATACCGAATATGTACTTATATCTGGCGGCGGTGGTTATTTTCAACCTCGTCTGCTACTTATAACCGGGGGATTGTGTGATACAACAAGATATTAAAATTATCAACCGCCTGGGCATACACGCCCGGCCCGCCGCGCTTATCGCGCAGACGGCCGCCGGATTTGCCTGCGATATCCAGCTCGTTAAAGACAAGGTAAGCGTCAACGCCAAAAGCATTATGGGGGTAATGATGTTGGCGGCCGAGTTTGGTTCGCACGTGCGGCTGAGCACAAACGGTTCGGATGAAAAAGAAGCGTTTGAGGCGATTAAAAAACTTTTTGATGACAAATTTAACGAAGAATTCTGATAAGGAGCGCAGTATGTTGGTGTTAAAAGGCGTAGCCGCCAGCCCCGGAGTGGCCATCGGCCCGGCCGTACTCTTGCCGGGGGAGAGCTTTGCCGTTACGCGGCAGTATATTGAGCCTTCCGAAGTAAAGGCCGAACTGCAAAAAATACGCAGCGCCATGCAAAAAACGCTGGACGAGCTGGACGCCTGCGAACAAAAAGTGCTCGTTACGCTGGGCGCGGAATACGCGCACCTGATGTCCACCCATAAACTGATTTTGCAGGACCCTTCCTTAAAAGATTCCGTTTCCAAAAAAATCCGCACGGAGCATTTATCCGCGCAGGCCGCTCTTTTCCTGACGCTGCAGGAACTGGCCGCCAGCTTTGATAAAATTGAAGACCCGTTTTTTAAAGAACGCCGCAACGATATTTTTGACGTAGGCAAGCGTCTGGTCAATAACCTGGAAGGCGACAAGCGCGAGTTTCTGGCTTCCATCAACAAGCCGTCCCTGCTGGTGGCCCACAACCTCTACCCGTCCGACACCATCAACCTGCAGGAAAACCAGGTGATGGGTTTTTGCACGGACGTAGGCGGCAAAACCAGCCACACCGCGCTCCTGGCGCAGAGCTTAAACATCCCGGCGGTGGTCGGCCTGTCCACCGCGTCCAAAGAAGTGCAGGACGGAGACACGCTGATTATTGACGGCGAAAACGGCCTGCTCGTCATCCGGCCGGACCGGTATACCCTTTCCAATTACCGCAAAATACAACGGGAAATAAAAAAGACCGACGCGCTTTTAAAAACCATCAACCACCTGCCGGTCGTAACCGAGGACGGGCACTCCGTCAAGCTTCTGGTAAATTACGACCCGCGCACCGACACCAAGGAAAACAAACGCTTAATCACCGACGGGCTGGGCCTGCTGCGCACGGAGTTTTTGTATATGAACACGCCCGTGCCGCCGTCCGAAGACGACCAGTACCACATGTACCTGGCCGTAGCCAAACGTTTTGATATGCGCCCCGTTACCATCCGCCTGGCGGACCTGGGGGCGGACAAGCTGCCCGATTTCCCGCTGGACGAATTTGACCAGGACGCCAACCCCTTTATGGGCTGCCGCGGCATCCGGCTGTTCTTAAAAAACCCGGACCTGATGTACACGCAGCTGCGCGCCATCGTGCGCACGGCGTGCGAGGTGCCCGCGCAGGTAAAAATTATGATTCCGATGGTCTCCTCGGTGGAAGAAGTGCGCCACGTGCGCGCGGCGTTTAACAAGGTGCTGGCGGAGTTTGAAGCCGAAGGAAAAAAGCCCGTCAACCGCATTGCGCTGGGCGCCATGATTGAGGTGCCGGCGGCCGCCATCGCATTGGACGGCATGATCAGCCAACTGGATTTTATTTCCATTGGCACCAATGACTTGATACAATATTTAGTAGCGGTGGACCGCGTCAACCAAGAAGTCGCCCATATGTACGACCCCTGCCACCCGGCGGTGGGACGCACCATCAACCAAATCATCCAGACCGCGCACAAGCGCGGCAAACGGGTAAGCATTTGCGGGGAAATCGCCTCGGACGCGAAAATGCTGCCGCTTTTGCTGGGGCTGGAAGTGGACGCGCTTTCCGTTACCCCGCGTATGTACTTGCGCGTAAAAAACAATATAAGGAATTTGAACTTTGAGAACTGCTCCGACGTCGCCCAGGCCGCTCTGTTGATGGGAAGTTCGGAAGAAATAAGAAGTTTGATTGAACAGAACAATAAAAATGAAGATTCGTAATTTTTCCATCGTGGCGCATATTGACCACGGCAAAACCACCCTTTCCGACCGTATCCTGGAAGACACCGGCACCGTACCCCACCGCAAAATGCAGGCCCAGCTTTTAGACGGGATGGACCTGGAACGCGAGCGCGGCATTACCATTAAAGCCAAGGCCGTGCGCATCCAGTACAAAGATTATATTTTAAACCTGATTGACACCCCCGGCCACGTGGATTTTTCCTACGAAGTGGCCCGCTCGCTGCGTGCGTGCGAAGGGGTGCTCCTCCTGGTGGACGCTTCGCAGGGCGTGGAAGCGCAGACCGTCGCCCACGCGCATCTGGCGCAGAGCCTGGGGCTTAAAATTATTCCCGTCATGAACAAGGTGGATCTTTCCCAGTCGGACGCGGACGCTTCCGAAGAACAGCTGTGGGACATTTTAAAAGACCCGCTGGAAGCCGAGCGCGTCAGCGCGAAAACCGGCATGGGCATTGAACATCTGCTGGACCGTATTATTACCGACGTTCCCCCGCCGCAGGGCGACCCGAACGCCCCCCTGCGCGCGTTGATTTTTGACTCGTATTACGACCCGTTCCGCGGCGTGATTATGTACATCCGCATTGTGGACGGATGTGTAAAACCCGGCCAGACCATTCAGTTTATGTCGTCGGGCTCCACGTACAAAACCGAAGAAATCGGATTTATGACCCCCAAACAGCTCCATAAGGCGCAGTCGCTTTCCGCCGGCGAAGTGGGCTATCTGGTGGCCGGCATTAAAGACATCCACCAGGTAAAAGTGGGCGACACCGTTACCCTGGCCGAACGCCCCGCCAAAGAAGCGCTGCCGGGTTACGAAGACGCCAAACCCGTCGTATTCGCCAGCATTTTCCCGGTGGAAACGACCGATTTCCCGCTGCTTAGAAAAGCGCTTGAAAAACTCAATTTGTCGGATTCGTCTTTCCACTACCAGAGCGAAACCTCCAAAGCCCTGGGCTTTGGCTTCCGCCTGGGGTTTATGGGAATCCTGCACATTGAAATTGTGAAAGAACGCCTGGAACGCGAGTTTAATCTTTCCCTCATCGCCACCAGCCCCAACGTGGTGTATCACGTTAAATTTACGCCGCGCAAGTCCCACTCGCAGGAGCTGGCCGCACTGCCCGAAGCGCCGGACGACCCGGGGTATAAGATTATTGATAACCCGGCCAACTTCCCGCCGCACGGCGATATTATTGACATTAAAGAGCCCGTCATTCACATCACCATCGTTACCCCGGTGGAATTTATGGACGGCGTGATGACGCTGTTAAAAGACAAACGCGGCGTATTTATGAATATGGACCATTTGTCCAACCAGCGCGTGATTATCAAGTACGAAATGCCGATGGGCGAAATGGTGATTGATTTCTACAACAAATTAAAATCCGTCTCCAAGGGATATGCGTCCTTTGACTACGAAGTGGCGGGGTTTAGAAGCTCCGACGTGGTGCTGATGGAAATCCTGCTGCACGGAACGCCCGTGGACGCGCTGTCCGTCGTCGTACACAAAGAAAAAGCCCAAACCATGGGGCGCGCGCTGTGCGCCAAGCTCAAAGAATTAATCGGGAGGCAGCAGTTTGAGGTGGCCGTACAGGCCGCCATCAACGGCAAAGTGATTGCGCGCGAGACCATCCCGGCGTTTCGCAAAGACGTTATCGCCAAATGCTACGGCGGCGATATCACACGCAAACGCAAACTGCTTGAAAAACAGAAAGAAGGTAAAAAACGCATGAAGTCCATCGGCAGCCTGAACATTCCGCAGGAAGCCTTTGTGGCCATGCTGAAAATTGACGAAGAATGACCCTCCGGGTCATGGCGTTCTGCCTCGGACAGGGTGGCGCAATAAATGCAACTTTCTGCACGAGGGAACTTTTTTCTTCCCTCGCGTTTTTTAGGCCTCGCCGCCCTTCTTGTCCGCGCCAATTTGATTATTTGAGCGACACCGCTTTTGTGAGTGTCGCTCTTTTCTTAGAAAAGGCCACCGCTTCCGGGTCATGGCGTTCTGCCTCGGACAGGGTGGCGCAATAAATGCAACTTTCTGCACGAGGGAACATTTTTCTTCCCTCGCGTTTTTAAGGCCTTGCCCCCTTCTTGTCCGCGCCAATTTAATTACTTGAGCGACACCGCTTTTGAGAGTGTCGCTCTTTTTAATTAATTAAAATTGAATGTTTTACACACCTCTGCGCACTTGGGGTGCGAGCCCGTACATTCTATCTCGCCGGGCTTGGTGGAGTTATCCAGCCACACTTTAAACAAACATCCGTTTACCGCACCGCTGGAACAGCTGGAACCAATTCCGCCAAATATCACCCAGCCGGATGCGGATGTAGGACTGGAAAGATTATCAATACAGGTGCCGTTGTTATAATCCTCCTGTCCGACGCTCGTGTTGGAACGTTTATCCCCTTTGGGAACGGAAATATCCAAATCGCTCAAGTTATCCGTATACGTTCCATTGGCCATAAAATACGCTTCCTGCGCGTCTTTAATACTTTTTAAAAGCGGCCACAAACCGCTCATGCGGCTTTTCATCACCGCTTTTTCGTACTGCGGCAAAGCCACCGCCGCCAAAATACCGATAATAAGCACAACTACCAGCAGTTCTATCAAAGTAAAACCTTTTTTCATAAAAAACTCCTTAGCAAGCTGATTTAAAGGCTTGCTGTTAATTTAGCAGTTCTGAACCCGAAACGCAATACCAGAACCAGTGTATCAAAAAAAAAAAACAATACAACCCCGGCGGGCAAGGCCGCACAAACAACCGGCTTGCTTCCGCCGCTTTGCGCGCGGCGGGAGCAAGCGCCATTAATTTGCTAAAATAGTACATATGATTTTAGAAGGACGCACCCTGGCCGCACAAATCCGCGAACCCCTGCACCAAAGGGCGGACGCCGTTTGCCAAAAATTGGGCCGCCCCATTAAGCTGTGCGCCATCGGCTCCACGGAGGATTACGGTGCGTACGTATATTTAAAAAAAGAAGTGGAAGCCGCCGAAAAACTGGGTGTGCAAACCCGGGTGTTTGAAGTGGACAACCAAACCCCGGCGCAGGAGTTTCTCTCGCTGGTGGAAAAACTGTCGGACGATCCGTCCGTAGACGCCATTTTAATCCCGCGCCCGCTGCCCGCGCATTTGGCCGCCACCCACTTTGCCGATTTACTGGCCCCGCAAAAAGATATTGACGGTATGTCCAACATCAACACGGGCCATCTGTTTTTGTGTAAAACCTGGGCGGAAATCCAGGCGCTGAAAGGATTTGTGTCCTGCACGGCTATGGCCGTCATCCGGCTACTGGAATACCACCGCGTGCAGCTGGAAGGCGCGGAAGCCGCCGTCATCGGCCGCTCCAGCACGGTGGGCCGTCCGCTGGCGCATTTGCTGACCTGCAAAAACGCCACCGTAAAAATCTGCCATACCAAAACCGATTTGCCGCGTGCCGTCAAAGAGGCCGACATTATTTGCACCGCCGCCGGAAAACCCGGCCTGCTGGACGCCTCCTGGCTGCGCCCCGGCGCGACGGTAGCGGATATTTCCACCAACTGGAACAACAACCGCCTGTGCGGCGACGCGGACCCCGAAGCGCTTGAAAAACGCGGGGTATCCTACTCCCCCGTGCCCGGCGGAGTGGGCCCGGTAACGCTTGCAGTTCTGCTTGAAAACATTATACTATCTGGTGAAAGGGAAATTAAGGAGACCAAATGAAAACACTCTCTAAACTCTTAGTATTCTTGTTATGCGCCGGCGTGCTTGCCGCCTGCAACACGAACGAAAAGAAAAAAGAAAAATACAACCGCAAAATCTACCTGACGGAAGAAGATTATATGGAAGACCTTTCCAAAGACGCGGTAAAAGAACGGCGCGAAACGCCGCCCAATGTGGAATCCGAATATATTTTTAACGTCGGGCCCGAAGAAGAAAAAACCATTTATTTCTTTGACGAACGCCAACAGCCCAAAGTACCCGGCCAGCCCAGCGACTCCGATTATAAAAAGGAAAAACGGCTGTGGACCAAACCCAAACGCTACACGCCCGAAGAATACTACGGCATGCAGGGCGGCGCGGACGCGGGCGGGACGGAAGACACCTCTTCTTCCGAAACCGCTTACTCCGGTTACGACTATTAATTATTCGCCTTATAAATAAACATCCCCCGGCGTAG
>DCTQ01000003.1 GCA_002329395.1 Candidatus Avelusimicrobium alvi
TATAAACAGGGCTAAGACCTGCATGAAACAGCAAAACGACTCTTCCTTTCAATGGAACCACACCGTTTAAACAAGGCCGCCAAGCAACGTAACATCCGCACAGCCACGGCTTTGCCCGAAATTACTTGACAAAATAGTATTTTTATACTATAATTTGTGAAATTTATAGTTACTTCATTTTGGACAGCCTATGTTTACCCGCGAAAAACTCAAAGCCGCTTTTAAATGGTTGCTCTGGCAATACCCCTCGCTGCTCAACACGGCGCTCATGGCGGGAGTATTCTATACCTATCTGACAGACATTATTGACCCTTTTTGGCCGTATTATTGGAACCTCCCCACCTATATTGAAGTGGCGCTGGACGGCGTGCGGAGCATTTACCTCTTGGGATTTGCCGTCCACACCGTGGGCAAACCACGTCCGTGGCGCGGTTTTTCAAGCGCCCTTCTCCAATTGATTCTGCTCGGCATTCCGCTGCGCCTGATGGATGAATACTACCACATTTCCGTATTGGGCCGGATGGGCCCCGGCGTGCGCACCCAGGCCATCAACTCCATCCTGCCGGCGGCGGCCTGTATCATCGCGCTGTATAAGATTCATACCGGCAAACGCTTTGCCGTGTGGGAAATCATCCTCTATATTCTGACACTTTGGATTGGGCTTATTTACCTTCCTTTTTAGATGACCCTATAACTACGTTGCAGTCCCTTATCTCATCCCCCGCCGGCGCGCCCGCGCCGCGCTTTCCGCCGTCCCCCTTTGTTATTTCATAAACAAGGAGAATGCTTATGCCTTCCGCATACAACCCCCAAAAAGACGTATTCAACATTATTGACGGGAAGAAACAACCCGTCAAACCCTACGATATGAGCGGGAAAAAGAAACAAGAACCGCATCTGGAATCTCTCCGTTTTGACGGAGAAAGACTGACCGCGTTTGCCGTCAACAAAGAAGGGCGCCGCTTCAGTTTTTCCCTCCCCGCCGATTCGGGTTTCCCTCTGGACGAAAATCACAGCGTCTTTGATTATTCCCCGCAGAGACAACAACAGAAAGACGAAGGCCCCATCCCGGAAGGGACGTATACCGTTAACCCCAAGGAAATCCAACATCCTAACCTTATAGACGAAGCCATCGGCATGGCGGGAGCCTTTGCCAAGAAAAAATTAGGCAGATTCCCCGGAGGAAGCATACCGTGGGGCAACTGCCGCATTCCCATTACCCAAACGGAAGAACAAGCCCAAAAGACGAAACGGGACGGATTCAGCATCCACGGAGGAAAAAGAAGAGGCAGCGCGGGATGTATTGACCTGACGGATAAAGACGAAAAATTCTGTGAGTTTATTGAAAAATACCGGGGCAAAAACCAAACAAGCGTCCCGCTGACGGTGGAATATCCCAAAAACAGAAAAAAATAACTTCCCGGCATTCACAAAACCCCGCCCGAAAGCAACCGGGCGGGGCGTATTTTAAAACGGCACCTTTACTCCAGCCGTACGGGCAGACGGCCCTTGGCGGGCGCATCGCCCAGCAGAATTTGCGCGGCGGTCTGCGCCGTATACACGGTGGGGCCGTAGAGCGCCAGCACCGTCCGCGCCTGCGGATAAAGCGGGATTTCGTACGGATTTAATAAGGATACCAACACCGCAGGAGTACCTTGTTTCCGCGCGCTTTCCAGCAGGGAATTGACCGTTTGCCGCTGCCGCGCGTCCATCGCGCTCGTGCGCGAAGTGCCCACCGCCAGCGCGTCCGCGCCGCTTAAACATTGCCGCGCCAGAAGCGCGTCTTTTTCGCCGGGCGTACGCGGCGCAAACACGGAGCGCACCGTCTTGCCGCGGGCGGAAAGTTCATCCGTAAACGCTTTGAGCTGGAGGCTGAAAATATCGTCCGCAAAAAACACCGCGCAAACGGTTTGTTTGTCCGCGCCCAGCGGGATGAGGCGCTGTTCGTCGCGCACGAGGGTCACGCCCGCCTGAGCCGCGCGGCGGGAAGCGTCGTCAAAGCCCGTATCCTGCACGGCGGCGCGGTCTTCAAACAGCCCCAGGCGTTCTTTTAAATCCAGCACTTTTTGGGCGGACTCCAAAATAAATTCGCCGGACACTTCCGGCCGGGCCGACGCCAGCGTGCCTTCCACATAATCGGCGGCGCGCTTGGGATAGGTGCGCGCGGTTTTTACGTCGCGCACGTCCCCGCTTAAAAGCAGGATGTTATTGCCCGCGCCGTATGCGCGGCGTACGATTTCTTCCACCGTAACGCCCTTTACGGCCCCCATATCCAGCCCGTCGGTAGCGATCAGGCCTTTAAAGCCCATTTTCCGGCGCAGCAGCCGCTGCATAATCTCCGTGGAAAACATGGCGGAATTGTCTTTATCCAGCGCGGGATACACCACATGCGCGCTCATCACGCCCGTTACGCCGGCGTCCACCGCCGGCTGAAAAGCCGAAATATGCGCGCTCCACAATTTATCCGCCGGCAAGTCCGTTACCGGCTGGGTGTAGTGGGAATCCACGGACGTATCCCCGTGCCCCGGGAAATGTTTGACAAACGCCGGCACGCCGTTATTTTCCAGCGCGCGCACGGCCGCGGCGGAAAACCGCCCGACGCGGGCGGCGTCATCCCCAAACGAACGGGTTTGAATGATGGGATTAAGCGGGTTGGAATTGACGTCCGTTACCGGGCCCAGCGCGGTGTTGGCCCCGGCCAGCAGGATTTCGCGCGCCTGGGCGGCGTATGCGTCCGCCACGATTTTTTCGTCGCCGGAGGCGGCCAGCAGCATATTGGAGGGCATTTGCTTCAGCCCCAGGTACATGGGCGAAGTTACCGTTCCCCCCTCGTAATCAATTGCCAGCAAAAGCGGGATTTGATGCGGGCTTTTGGCGGCCCATTTGTTTAAATCGCGTATGGTTTTTAACAGTTTTTTACGCTGTTTGGCCACAAAACGCGCCTGGTTTTTGGCCGTAATTTCAGGGTGCGTAACCAGGCCCTCGTTGGCTTTAATAAAAAAACCGGTTACTTCGCCGTTTAATACGGCTTGTTTAAACGCCTTTTGCTGCCCGATGACGACGCGCGGCATAATGGTCTGCCCGACCCGTTCGCGCAGCGAAAGAGAATCCGCCCCCGGGGCCGGAGCGGCCCGGAGCGCGGCGGCGGCCAACAGACACGCCGCCAGCACGGTAAGTTTATGAGTTGGCATACACTCATTGTATAGAAAAAACGCCCCGCCGTAAAGCGGAGCGTTTTTTCTAAAAGTCCGGCGGACTATTTTAACAGATTGGCCAGGCTGAAAGACGCGGCTTCTTCTTTCATTTTGGCAATCACTTCGTCCACGGGCAGGGCGGCCGTATTTTCGCCGTTTTTCAGGCGGACGGTCAGCTTGCCCTCGGCGGCTTCCTTCGCGCCGATGATGGCCGTGTACGGGATGCGCTGCATATGCGCCTCGCGGATTTTTAAGCCCAGTTTTTCCGGTCTTACGTCCAGCTCCGGGCGCAGGCCCGCTTCGCGCATTTTTAAGAACACTTCTTTGGCGAAGGGAATCTGGTCGTCGGTCAGCGTCAGGAGTTTAATCTGCACCGGGGCCAGCCACAGCGGGAACCAGCCCGCAAAGTGCTCAATAATCACGCCCGTAAAGCGTTCAATGCTGCCGAACATCGCGCGATGCACCATAATCGGGCGCTGGCGGCCTTCGGAAGACACGTATTCCAGGTCAAAGCGCTGGGGCAGGTTGAAGTCAAACTGGATGGTGGACAGCTGCCACAGGCGGCCGATGGCGTCCATCACCTTAATATCAATTTTCGGCCCGTAGAAAGCGGCTTCGCCGGCGTGCGTGGTGTAGGGAATATTGTTGGCTTCCAGCACGTGCTTTAAGGCGTTTTCGGCGCGGTCCCAGTCTTTTACGTCGCCGGTGAAATGTTCCGGGTGTTCCGGGTCGCGCGTGGAAAGCTCCACGGAGTATTTTTCAAAGCCGAACGTTTTGAAAATATGCATCGCAAATTCAAAACACTGTTTGACTTCGTCCTCCACCTGCTCGGGCGTGCAGAAAATGTGCGCGTCGTCCTGCGTAAAGCCGCGCACGCGCAAGAGGCCGTGCAGCGCGCCGGAGCGTTCGTAGCGGTACACCGTGCCGAGCTCGGAAAGGCGGAGGGGCAGGTCGCGGTAGCTTCTTAAATGGGTTTTATAAATTTCCACGTGGAAGGGGCAGTTCATCGGCTTAATCTGGTATTTTTCGCCGTCCACTTCCATGGGGTGGAACATACTGTCCGAATAAAAGCCCGCGTGGCCGCTGACTTCAAACAAATGCAGGCGCGCGATGTGGGGGCTGACCACCAGGTCGTAGCCGCGCTTTAAATTCTGGTCTTTAATCCAGTCCTCCAGAATTTTGCGCAGCATGCCGCCTTTGGGGTGCATGAGAATCAGGCCGGGGCCGACATTGTCGTTAATGCTGAACAGGTCCAATTCCGGGCCCAGTTTGCGGTGGTCGCGCTTGGCGGCTTCTTCCTGCTGTTTGATATAGGCGTTGAGTTCGTCCTTCGTGTCAAAGCACAGGCCGTAAATGCGCTGGAGCATGGGGCGTTTTTCGTCCCCGCGCCAGTACGCGCCGGCGATGGCGGTCAGTTTAAAACTGTTAATTTTGCCCGTATGTTCTACGTGCGGGCCGCGGCAGAGGTCGGCATAGCCGCCGTTGGTGTAGACGGTAATCGTACCGTCTTCCAGCTCTTCAATCAGTTCAAGCTTGTACGTTTCGCCGCGTTTTTCAAAAAATTCTTTGGCTTCGGCTTTGCTCATCTCCTTACGTTCAAAGGGCTGGCGGGCCTTGATGATTTCTTTCATCTTGGTCTCAATCAGCTTTAAATCTTCGGGAGTGAATTGTTTGGGGCAGTCAAAATCGTAATAGAAGCCGTTTTCAATAGCCGGGCCGATACCGAGTTTCGTACCGGGGAACAACTGCTGCACCGCCTGCGCCATCACGTGCGCGCACGAGTGGCGCTTTGTTTCTAAGTCCTTGTTTTCCATTTTGGTTTGCGCTATGATCCTGCCGGCCACAACGACCGGGCCAGGAGTCAAAGGTCCTTAATTAAGATATAATATTATATCAAATTGACAGGAAACGGAATTTAAATGACTTTCTTAAAAAAATACCTTTTATCCCCCTTTAAAAATGATTGGAAACTGCTCCTGGTTTTGTCCGTCCCCGCGCTTCTTTTGTGCGCGTTCGGCCTCAGCCAGCTCGGGCGGCTGACGCCCGTCAACTTTTTGGCCGCCGAAAGCGTAAAATTAGTATGTGAATTTCTGTTTTTGGGGGCGCTGCTGGCGCTGTTAAATTTGCTGGGCCTTAAAAACAAATGGCTGCTGGCGCTGGCGGCCTTTGTCTATTACCTGACGATGACCGCGGACCTGATTTTGCTGTGGTACTTTAAGGAACGCTTCGGCGCCAAATATTTAAGCACCATGGAAGGCGGCGATTACGACTTTCTGACCGACTGGCGCGTTTTATCCTACTTTACCCTGCTGGCGCTTTTCTGCGTGTTTGCCGTGCGCCGCTATTTCCGCGCCGCCCCGCGCAAAACCGCGCTTCACCGCCTGCTGGTCTGCCTGCTGGGCCTGGGTCTTTTATATATTGCCAACCCGCTGCGCCTGCTGCCCCGGCCGGATAATTTTTACACTTCCTATTTAATCCCCCCGTCCGCGGTATATACGGCCAACGCCGTACTGGCCAAACGCCCCCAGCCCGCCTTTACCCAACAACCGGACGCGGAACTGGAACGGCTGGCTAAAAAATACAATGTGTTTTCCGCCGCCAACACGGGAGTCGGCAAAAAGTATACGCGCGTGATTTTGATTGCTTCCGAGTCCCTTTCCAATAAATACCTGCGCCGCTTTAATCCCCAAATTCCGGCCAAAGCCAGCGAAACGATGGACGCGCTGTTTGACAAATATCCGGCGGCCTCGCTGCGCCACGTAACGCTTTCCACGCTTTACGGCCTGTCCGTGATTTTTTCTTCCCATCCCTACGCCCAGCTGTCGTTTGAGAACGCTTACCCGCTGTCCTTTGTCAAAGAGCTTAAAAACAACGGTTTCAAAACGGCGTTTCTGCGCGGAGCGAATGAAACGTATATGGATGAAAACATCCTGTTCAAGCAGGCGGGGTTTGACGAAGTCATCGGCGCGACGTATTTTGAAACCCGCCCCGAATATAAGGAATATATTGACTGGTGGGGTATGACGGACCGCAAACTGTTTGAATACGCGGCCGAATATCTCCGGGAACACCGGGGTGAACCACTGTTTATGACGCTTTTAACCGTGGACTCGCACGTGCCCCTGGGCCGCCTGGATTACCTGGGCCAGGAATACGAAGAAATTGATGCGGAATTTTACAATCTCCCCACGCTTCCGCGCGCGTTTGCGCGCTTCGGGCAGGATTTAAAGCGGTTTTTGCAGGAGCTGGACAAGCAGGGTCTGTTTGACGAAAACACCCTCGTGCTGGTAACGGCGGATCACCCGTCCTATTCCAACACGCCGACAAACAAACTCTTTAAACCCTACCGCGCGGAGTACGACAACCTGCCTTTTATCATCATCACCCGCACGCCCATTGAAAAACCGCTGGCGGACAACCCGCTTATTTCCCAGCTGGATATCGCCCCGACGGTGATGGACCTGTTAAACCTGCCCCAGCCGCGCGGGTTTTTCGGCCACAGCCTGTTTGACCGGGACGCGAAAAGAAGCGTGTTTGACATTAAGGAAGATTATGCCGTCGTTACCACGGACGAAGAAACGCGCGTACTGCCGCTAAACTCCCAGGACCCGCAGGACAAAGAACTCATCCGGCTGATGACGGTTTTCCCCGCCCGATAGCCTTTCCCGCTTCATCCGCCCCCGCGTTTTAAACGGACGCGGGGGTTTTATTTTCCGGCGCACGCCGGGGTCGCCGTCCGAAACGACGGGAAATATGCTAAAATAACAGATGTATATTTACACTCTTAATCGGAGGATTTAACCTATGGAAACGACAGCCCAAGGAGGAGGAATGTTCTTCTGGCTGCTTTTGCTTGCGTTCGGGTTTGTGGTGATTTTCCTGCCCGCCCGCTCCCAGAAAAAACGCGAACAGGAGCTGCTGACGAAAGTCAACGCCTTGCAGAAAGGCGACCAGGTGATTATTCCCGGCGGAATCATCGGCACCGTGGCCGGTTTCAAAGACAACGCGATTGAAGTCAAAATCGCCGAAAGCGTGAAACTGACCGTGCTCAAAACCGCCATCGTTGGATTTGTAAACGCCCAAGAGGCCGCTGCCCAACAAGGAGGCGCCAAGTAATGTCTAACAAGTTAGCCGTAAAATGGGGACTCATCATCGCCATTTTGCTGGGGTCCGTCTATTTAATCTACCCCAACTATAAGTGGTATTCCAAACCGCTGGCCGAGCGCGAAAAGCTTGATACCCTCGGCGAACGTCCCAAAAGAATGCTCAACCTGGGCCTTGACCTTAGAGGCGGTTCCAGCCTGCTTTTGGAACTGGACGTTTCCAAACTCAGCGCCAAAGAGCCTTTGAACGAAGCCATGGCCCGCGCGGTGGAAATTATCCGCAACCGCATTGACCAGTACGGCCTCGCCGAAACCCAAATCACCCGCCAGGGCGACAAGTGGATTATGGTGCAGCTGCCGGGCGTGTCCAACCCGCAGCGCGCGGAAGAGCTGATCGGCAAAACCGCCATGCTGGAATTTCGCATCGTAAAAAACGATACGTCCGCCGCGCAAAAAGCCATTGAAAAACTGGAAATGACCGACAAGCCTTTTGACGACAACGGCAATTTAGTGCCCGAAATCGCCAAAATGGTGCCCGCCGGCTACCAGATTATGCGCAATAAAGACGGCGGCTACAGCGTCGTTACCGATACCGCCGCCGTTACCGGCGCGGACCTGGAAAACGCCCGCGTCGTGATGATGGGCGAAAACGGCTACCCCGAAGTTTCCTTCAGCTTTAACGCCGAAGGCAGCAAAAAATTCGGCCAGCTGACGGGCGCCAATATCGGCAAACAGCTCGCCATCGTGCTGGATAACACCATCCAGTCCGCCCCCGTCGTGCAGGCGCGCATCACCAAAGACGGCCGCATCTCCGGCACCTTTACGCCCGAAGAAGCCCGCTCGCTTTCCATTGTGCTCAAAGCCGGCGCGCTCCCCGCTCCCGTAAAAGTGATTGAAAAGAAAACCATCGGCCCGACCCTGGGCGAAGACTCCATCAAATCGGGTCTTTCGGCCTCGTTCTACGCCTTGGTGGTCATCCTGCTGTTTATGCTGGTGTATTACAAAGCCGCCGGCTTCATCGCCGACTGCGCCCTGCTCTTAAACTTCCTCTTCACCGTAGCCATTATGAGCTATTTCTCGGCTACGCTTACGCTGCCCGGTATTGCGGGTATGATTCTCTCGCTCGCGATGGCCATTGACGCCAACGTGCTGATTATTGAGCGTATGCGCGAAGAGAAACTGCTGGGCAAACCCGTGTATGAAATCATCAGCCTGGGTTACGACAAAGCCTGGTCCGCCATTTTTGACTCCAACATCACCACCATTATCGTGGGTGCGTGCTTGCTGCAGTTTGGTACGGGCCCGGTTAAAGGCTTTGCCGTTACGCTTATTATCGGCTTAACGGTCAGCTTGTTCACCGCCGTATTCGTCACGCGCGCCATCTATGAGCTGGTCCTCACCTCTAACACCAAGGAGATCAGCTTATGATGCACTTACTTCCCAAAACAAACATTGATTTCCTTAAATACAGAAAAGCCTATTACACGCTGTTTGCTCTACTGCTTATCGGCGGCGTAATCTGCTTTTTTACTAAGGGATTTAATATGGGCATTGACTTTACCGGCGGTACGTCCGTACAGGTAAAATTCAACGCCCCCGTTGAAATGGCCGACGTACGCGCGGCGCTTTCCGCCACCGGAGCCAATTCGGACCTGCAGTCCTACGGCGACGGGTCCTTCTCCATCAGCGAAAAAAGCACCGCCGACGAAGTGGGCGTGGTGCAAAAACGCATTGAGCAGGCGCTTGATACGATGGGCACCCCCTACACCGTCCTGCAGACCAACTCCGTGGGGCCGGCCGTCGGCGAAAATATGACGGAAAGAGCCCTGTGGTCTATTCTGCTGTCGTTGGTGTTTATCATCATTTACGTGGCGTTTCGCTTCAGCAACATTTTGTGGGGCGTGTCGGGCGTAATCGCCCTGTTCCACGATTTGTTTGCGATGGCGGTGGCGTTTTCCATCACGCAGCGCGAAATTGACCTGGTGGTCGTAGCGGCTTTCCTGACGGTGGCCGGCTTCTCCATTAACGACACCATCGTTATTTTTGACCGCATGCGCGAAAACATCCGCCTGCATCCCAAAATGAGCTTTGGCGAGCTGATCAACCTCTCCGTCAACGAAACCCTCTCCCGCACGATTATCACCACACTAACGGTGCTTTTCGCGCTGGTGGTGCTGTATGTTTTCGGCGGAGAAGTCATCAACTCGTTTGCGTTTGCCATGCTCATCGGCTGTCTGTCCGGCGTGTACAGCACGATTGCGCTGACGACGCCGCTGGTCTACACGTGGAGCCGCGGCCAGCTGAGCGACGGAAGCAACCCCGCCAAGGGCGTTAAATCCGCCGCCAAACCGGCCGCCAAGCTGCCCGCGGAAGTCCGGCGCGAAGAAGCCGCGGCGGAAGGTTACGCGCCCCAGAAAAAGACCGTAACCAAAATCAAACGCACGCGCAGAAACAAAAAATAAGTTTTACCGAAAGCGGAGCCTCCCCCAAGGAGGCTCCGCCAGACGTTTTACACGGCCGCCCGCACCGGACGCCCCTGCAAACCGTTTGAAAGGAACAACACCCATGCGAAAAATCAAACGCTTTAAAATTCCTTCCCGCCAGCGCGAAATTCTGCGCAAACTCCTGCGCGAACTGCCGCTTTTGCGCCGCGCCGGGTTTGCAAGCGAGGCCGAAGTAACGGCGTTTATTTTAGCCATTTTTAAACTGCTGGACCCGGGCGTCGTGTACGAATTTAACCAAGACGCCCACTGGGAGCTGGACGCAGAGAGCATCATTCATAAAGAAATGTTCAGCGCCTGCGCCGTTACGCTGGGAGGGCAGATTGAACCCTTTTTGCAAACCCTTACCAACGAGGACCGCAAAACGGCGGCCATGATTGTGCTGTTGGAATTTTTAAGAAGCGCCGTCACCTTTGTGGCGGACCTCGTTAAAGAGCAGGCCCAAAAAGAAGAATTTGACACGCTGGATTTGCAGTTTGTGTATCTTCCGCCCTTCGGCGCGGCGGCGGCCCCCAAGCTGCTGCGCGAGGCCGTGCGGCTGGAAAATACCCTGGCCCTTAAAGCGCTGCCGGTAATTCTGGATAAACTCAGCGCGGATAAAATTGACCTTTCCCTGCCGGAAAGCGGACTGTTATCCCCCCGCCTTACCGCGGTGTTTTTGGTTCCGTGGCAGAAAGCCCGGAAAAAAGGAAAAAAATAATGTTTAAACCTACGTCGCTTGAAAAGAAAAAAGTCTCCTGGAAGCACGTCCTCGGCTCCACCCTGGCCTATTGGTATACGGTATTTTTGGGCTGGACCACCCGCATCTACTGGTTTAAAACGCAGGAAGCGCTGGAATTTGAAAAAGAAGGAAAAAATTATATTTTCGCCGTCTGGCACAACCAACAGCTGTTTTTGCTCTATCCCTACCGCGGGCAGAAAATCTGCGCGCTTATCAGTTTAAGCGACGACGGGGAATACATCGCCCGCTGTCTGCCCAAATTCGGTATGAAAGCCGTGCGCGGCAGCACTACGCGCGGCGGCGTGCGCGCCTTAATCAAGCTTAAAAACATCGCCGAAGCCGGCTATCACCCCATGCTTACGCCCGACGGGCCGCGCGGACCGATTTACAAAGTGCAGCACGGGATTTTATTTCTGGCCCTTAAAACCGGCCTGCCGATTATTCCCGTAGGCACGGCGCTCAGCCACAAAATCAAGGTGGGGTCGTGGGATAAAATGCGCGTGCCGCTGCCGTTTGGCAAAACGGCGCTGACGTACGGCAAAGCCATTTACGTCCGCTCGGACGCCGAGATGGACGCCGCCGCCAAAGAGCTGGAAAAACAGCTCAACTGGGCCACCGACCAATCGGAACTCTTCATCAACAAACGGCATTTTGATTCCACGCGCGCCTAACCGCTTTTATATTGCAAAACCCCGGGAGATATTCCCGGGGTTTTTGTATCTGTTGAAAACC
>DCTQ01000090.1 GCA_002329395.1 Candidatus Avelusimicrobium alvi
AAAAAAAAAAACGAGTCAAGCCTTTTTTCATCCCCGACGATAAAAACTTTATACAGCACAGAAAACAAGCAATTAAATAGCGGTAAGTTTGCCGACCCCTGCGGGCCCCGGCACTCCGGCGGCGCGGGGCGAACCGAATTTCCCCGACGGTAAAAATCAAAACCCGCTGTTGCGCAAAAAGGCGCTCTCCTCTGTAAAATTGACAAGTTTGCAAATTTGATAAAATGGATAAAAGGATTTGAGGCCCTATGAACCGCAATATTTTATCGCTTGATTTTTACGGCGCGGAAATTACCGCCGCACTTGCCGCCGTAGACGAAGAAACCGACACCCTGCGCATCCGCCACGCACTGCGCCGCCGCTGCCGGGCGTTTTCGGGCGCTTTTGTGCGGGATATGCAGGGCGCGCAGGAAGAGCTTTCCAAAATCTTTGCCGAAGTGTCCGAATATGTTACCTTCAATCCGTCCGTTGTGGTGGGGCTGAGAGGCAACTTCCTCTCTTTTAAACGCGCCAGCGGATTTAAATCCGTAGATTCGCGCAACCGCATTATCGGCGAGCGCGAAATAGACGAAGCCACCCGCAACTCCATCCCCTCCAACCTAAGCGAAACGCTGGAAGTGGTGGACGTACTCCCCCAATCCTATACCATTGACGGCAACACCGGGATTAAGAACCCGAAAGGCATGTCCGGCTTTACGCTGGAAGTGGAAACCTTCCTTTCCTGCGCGATGGTTACGCATTTAAACAATTTAAACAATGTGCTCTCTTCCTGCGAATGCAACGATTATCAGGTATTGCCGTCCTCGGTGGCGATGGCGGAAACCCTGCTGAACGCGGACGAAAAACAGGCCGGTGCCCTGTTGCTGGATTTAGGCGAAACTTCCGCTTCCGCTCTCATGTACCACAAAGGCGCGCTGGTGGACGGCTGGGAACTCGGCTGGGGAATGAACACCCTCACCGAAGCGGTGGCGGACCTGTTGCAAAACGATACGGAAACCGCGCGCGAAATACTGCGCGAATACGAACCCGGCTCCGACGATATTATGGATGAAGTGATGGAAGACGCGGCTAAAAAATTATTAACCGACGTTAAAAAAGAACTGCTGCAATCCCTCTTATATTTAAAATATCCTTCCTCGCACCTGGTGTTATGCGGCGCGGGGGCGGACAAAACCCTTTTAAAAACCGCAAANNGCGCGTATCGCCTCGTTTGAAAACCTGATTGCGGACTGCCCGGCGGACCATCCGGCCTATTCGGGCGCACTGGCGCTCATCCGCCACGCGCTGGACCGCGAAAGAAGCCAAATGGGCGTGGCAAAAGCCAAAGAGCCCGGCCTGTTGGACGGCCTGTTAAGCAAACTGGGCTTGAGCGAATTGTTTTAGCATACACCGCTTGTCCGGCCAACGCCCCCGCCAACAAGCTGCCGCGCGGTATTGCCGCAAAGCACCAACAACTCTCCGTCCGCGTAAAACCGCCGGGCGCCATATCCTTTTACGGGCTTAAAAATCGCTTACGTCAAACCGCTTATTCTTATAATAACAGGCGCGGTCCTCTTCCGTAATGGCGCGCAGCACGCGGCACGGACTGCCGGCGGCAATTACGCCGGGAGGGACGTCTTTGGTCACTACGCTACCCGCGCCAATCACGCTGCCGTCCCCAATAGAAACCCCGGGATTGACGATTACGCCCGCGCCCAGCCACACGTCTTTGCCGATTGTAACCGGCGCGCCGTATTCATAGCCGCTGCGGCGCGAAAGCGGATGCACGGGGTGCCCGGCGGCCGCGAGGCATACGTTGGGGCCGCACATCGTATTGTCCCCGACGGTTACGCGCGCCACGTCTAAAATCACGCAGTTGTAATTAATGAACACATTGTCGCCTATTTCAATGTGTTTGCCGTAATCACACCGAAAAGGCGGCAGAATGACAACATTTTTGCCGCATTTGCCTAAAATCTCCGTTAAGAGCAAAGCCATTTTGGCCGTTTCATCCGGGCGGCAGGCGTTGTAATCGTAAATTTTCTGTTTATTTTTCAGCTGTTCTTCCGGCAAGCCGTCTTGGTTTGCGCGGTACGGCAGGCCGGCCAGCATGCGTTCTTTTTGGTTCATACTCATATACTACCAAAAAACCCGTGCGCAGTAAGCGTCAAAACGCGCAGCATCTTATGTATAAAAAGGCCCGCGCCGCAAATGCGGCGCGGGCCTTTTAGCAAATAAGCGGGCAAACAGCTCCGGCCCGGAGGCTACCCCCCGGCGGCGCGGTTTTACGCCTCTTCCTCTTCCGCCAGCTCGGCGGCTTTTTCGGTGCGCTTTCTGAGGAGATGGGAAAGAATCTTCTTTCTCAGGCGCAGGGAAGAAGGCGTAATTTCCACCAGTTCGTCCGGCGCAATATATTCTACGGCCTGTTCCAGGCTCATGGTGCGCGGCGGCGTGAGCACGTAGGACTCGTCGCTCGCTTTGCTTCTCATATTGCTTAAATGTTTGGCCTTGCAGGGGTTGACGACCAGATCGTTGGAGCGGGCGTTCTGGCCCACGATTTCCCCCGCGTACACTTTTACGCCCGGACCTAAAAAGAGTTCGCCGTTGTTTTCCAGCGCGAACAAAGCGTAAGGAGTGGTTTCCCCGTCTTCTTTGGCAATCAGCACGCCGTTGCGGCGCAAATCCGGCAGGTTAACTTTGGGGTAATACCCGTGGAAACTGTGGTGCATAATGCCGGTGCCGCGCGTATTGGTTAAAAATTCGTTTTTAAAACCAATCAGCGCGCGCGAGGCAATCAGGTATTCCAAGCGCAGGCGGTCTTCGCCTTCGGAAACCATATTTTCCAGCTTGGCCGCGCGGGTGCCCAGCATGGTGAAAACCGCGCCCTGAAATTCGGATTTAATATCCAAAATCAGGTATTCCATAGGCTCTAAGAGCTGTCCGTTTTCTTCTTTATAAATCACTTCCGGGGAAGAAACGGCCAGTTCAAAGCCTTCGCGGCGCATATTTTCAATTAAAATCGTCAGGTGCAGCTCGCCGCGGCCGTATACCTTAAATTTTCCTTCGCCTTCCAGCTGTTCCACCCGCAGGCCCACGTTGGTCTGGGCTTCTTTTTCCAGGCGGTTTTTTAAGTGGCGGCTGGTAACGAATTTGCCCTCGCGGCCGGAGAACGGGCTGTCGTTTACCATAAAGTCCATGGACATGGTCGGCGCGTCAATAGCCAGCGGCGGCAGGGGCTTTAAAGCGTCCGGGCGGCAGATGGTGTCGCCCACGTCCACGCCTTCCAATCCGGCGATGGACACGATGTCCCCCGCCGTGGCGTTTTCCACTTCCACTTTGCCAAGCCCCAAAAAGCGTTCAATTTTGGCGGCTTTGGCGTTGGTGACGGAACCGTCGTGATGAATAAGCGCCACCTGCTGGCCTTTGGAAATGCTGCCCGCCAAAATGCGGCCGATGCCCACGTGGCCCAAAAAGTTATTGTAATCCAGCATGGTTACCTGCATTTGAAGCGGCGCGTCCAGAATCGCTTCCGGCGCGGGAACGTGGGTTAAAATCGTGTCCAGAATTGGGGCGATGTCGCTGCCCTTTTCTTCCATTTTCAGGCTCGCCCAGCCGGCGCGGCCGGAGGCGTAAATAATCGGAAAGTCCAGCTGTTCGTCCGTCGCGCCCAGCTCCATAAAGAGGTTGAACACTTCGTCCACCACTTCGCTGGGGCGCACGTGTTCGCGGTCCATTTTATTGATAACCACAATCGGGCGCAGGCCCAGGGCCAGGGCTTTTCTTAATACAAAGCGGGTTTGGGGCATGGGGCCTTCCACCGCGTCCACCATCAAAATGGCGCCGTCCACCATGCGCAGTACGCGCTCCACTTCGCTGCCGAAGTCCGCGTGGCCGGGCGTGTCTACGATATTAACGGTATGGCCTTTATAGCCGATAGAGGTGCATTTGGCCAAAATGGTGATTCCGCGCTCGCGCTCAAGCGGGTTGGAATCCAAAACGGTGTCCTGCGCCTGGTCCTCTTTTACTTTAAATTCTCCGGCAAATTTAAGGAGTGAATCCACGATGGTGGTCTTACCGTGGTCTACGTGGGCGATAATGGCCACGTTGCGTACGTCCTGGCGGGTGTTGTTCATATTTCAGTCTGTATCTTCCTGATTAATTTCCACAAAAATCCCCCTCCAAACAACCGCGGGGGCTTCTATACCAAAAGGCGCGCAGGCCTTTGATTAAAATTCGGTTTGCAGATATATATATTTTAGTATTTTTTAAGCGCTTCTGCTTAACTGTTTCCCGGCCGCACACACCCCGCCCCAAAATTATTTATAATAGGCATATGGAAAGAATCATTCAAATGCTCGGCATTCTCGCCGTTCTGTACGCGGCCTACGCGCTAAGCCTTAAAAAATGGACCTACGTTACCGAAGCCCGGCGTCAGCAGCGCCGACGGGAATTAAAAGAAAAAGGCCTTTCCAATATGTTTTATTTCATCGGCGCGCGCACGCTGTTTTTGCTCAACGCGGCAAGCGGCGGATTATTCTCGTTTTATTGGATATACCGCCAATGGCAGGCCGCGGGACGCGGATTTAAACGCCTGGACGGAAAGCCGCTAAAAGGCGGCCCGCTCGTGCGTACGCTGGGCGGACTGATTACGTTCTTCCCGTTAAACGCGCTGATTGCCCGCACCTGCGAATATATGCATAAAAAAGCCCCTCTTCCGCCGTGGGTGTGGGGCACGCTGTGGCTGGGCGGCCTGGCGGGCGCCGTTTTTGTTACGCGCTGGCCCGAACGCCTGATTTGCTACGCTTTTTTCTGCGGGGCTCCGGCGGCCCTTCAAAACCGTTTAAACGCCCTGCCCAAAGACCCCGTCCCCGCCAAGCCCAAACCCGCCGAAATAATAGCCGCCGCGGGCGGACTCATCCTGACGCTGGGTATCATTACGGCGTGGCGGGTGCTGGCGCATTAATTTATCCGGCACAACAAACGGGGCGGGAAATAAATCCCGCCCCGTTTTTACAAAAGCTTAACCCTCCTCAACTCTTTTTATCTGCGGCCTGCCGGCCCATATGATGCGTGACCGTGCGCCTGACGGCTTCGGCCGCTTTGCGCTGCATATTGTACTGCTGGGCTTTAGCCACCGCCGCTTTTAGCTGCTCGGGCGACATCGCCAGCATTTCCTCCACCGTCTGAAACATACCGTTGATGCCGGCCATCTCCTCCGGGGCCTGCGAAAGCGCCTGCTTTAACGATTTGTCCTCCACCCGCTGCATCAGGCTCAGCTCCTGATGGTATTTCACCGCCGCGGCCAACAGCACCGCCAGCTTGCGCTCGCGCGGGTGCTGCTGGTACACCAGCACGGTAGAGGCCACCAGACGGGCGTCCTCGTTTTGGGAAGCCAGCAGCAGCGCCAAACTTAGGTCCTGCCCGCCCGCTTCGTTGACGCGTTCTCTCAGCAAGTCCAGCTTGGCGGGCATTTGCCGGCGCAGCTCGGCAAACGGGGACTGCTCCGCCGACACCGGCGACGAGCCAATCATCATCAGCGCGCCCGCCACCGTCAGCAAAGCCAGCACCCACCCGTATCTTCCGAATAAATTTTTCATAACCCCACCTCCAGCCCCGGCTGTAATTGCTTCTATACTGATAGTATTGCTGGAAAAACGTTTTTTTTCAACTGGCCGCCGCCGGCCAAAAAGGATTAGTTTCCCGCATAACAGGGGGCGGCGGATTTTTCCGCACCGCAAACCCGCGCCGCCGCTTACGGGACGACAAAAACCGCCCCCTTGCGGGAGCGGTTTTTTCGTCCAAAACAGCTGTGCTATTTCGCTTCGGCAATGGCCACCGCAACGGCTACCGTCGCGCCGACCATCGGGTTGTTGCCCATACCGATGAGGCCCATCATTTCCACGTGCGCGGGCACGGAGGAAGAGCCGGCGAACTGCGCGTCGCCGTGC
>DCTQ01000109.1 GCA_002329395.1 Candidatus Avelusimicrobium alvi
CGCGAAACCAGGATAAACTTTCCGTCGGGCGTAATATAACCCAGGTCGGAAAGTTTATCCTGGTTTCGCGCAGCAACACGACGCTCCTGCCGCCCGGAAAAGTGTCCGACGTGGTGGACGACAAGTGGATGGTGGTGGAAGGCGACTTCCAGAAACTCTTAAAACTCGCGGGCGCGGATTATATCGGCCTGGGAGCCAGCGAACTGATGCACGTGCTGGGCCAGCGCTGGAAACTGACCGAGCTCACCTCCTCCGGCGCGCCGACCTCGTGGTCTTCGTTTACGCTGCACCTGGACAAAGTACAGCCCGAAGAAGATGAAGACATTTGGCTTCAGGCCGACTGTGAAATCATTATCTACGGTTCCGCCTCCAAAAACGCCATCGTGTCCATCAACGGGCAGGATATTGAGTTAAAAGAAGGCAAATTTTCCATCCGCCAGCATCTGCCCGCGGGCAGCGTGGTGGATCTTCCCATCAAAGCGCGCAACGCCAAAGGCGACAAGACGCGCCAGGTGAACATCAAAGCTCTGCGCGAGCAAGGAAAGTAATATGGGAGAAGAAAAAGGCTACTTGGCGCTGGTGCTCCATGCGCACCTGCCGTTTATCAAGCACCCGGAATACCCGGACTTTTTGGAAGAAGACTGGTTTTACGAAGCCATGGTGGAAACGTATATTCCGCTGTTAAACGTATTTGAAAACCTGACCGAAGAAGGCACCGATTTCCGTTTAACGATGTCCCTCACGCCGCCTTTGTGCAATATGATGTCGGACCCGCTTTTAATAGGCCGCTTCCGCCATTATTTAAACCAGCGCGTGGAGCTTTCCCAAAAAGAGCTCAACCGTACGCAGGGCACGGAGTTTGAAGGCGTCGCGCGGATGTATTTCAACAAGTTCCGCCGCTACCAGGATTTATTTGAAAACCGCTACCACGGCCACGTACTGGAAGGGTTTAAAAAATTCCAGGATATGGGCAAGCTGGAAATCATCACCTGCTGCGCCACGCACGGCTATCTGCCGCTGATGGTGCATAAAGAAAGCGTCAACGCGCAGGTGAAAATCGCGGCGCAGGACTACAGAAGCCGCTTCGGCCGCAGCCCCAGAGGCATTTGGCTGGCCGAATGCGCCTATAATCCCGGCGATGATAAATTTTTAAGAGACGAAGGCATCCGCTTCTTCTTTACCGAATCCCACGGCGTGCTGCACGGCACCCCGCGCCCGAAATACGGCATTTACGCCCCGGTGTACTGCCCGCAGACCGGCGTGGCCGCCTTTGCGCGCGATATGGAATCGGCCCAGCAGGTGTGGAGCGCCGAAGCCGGCTACCCCGGCGACCCGCGTTACCGCGAATTTTACCGCGACCTGGGGTACGACCTGGATTACGATTACATCAAGCCCTACCTTCATTCCGACGGCGTACGCCGCAACATCGGTATGAAGTACCATAAAATTACCGGCAAAGTGGCCCTGAACCAAAAACAGGCCTACAACCCGCACGAGGCGCGCGAACTGGCCGCCCAGCACGCCGGCAACTTTATGTTCAACCGCCAGAAACAGATTGAATATTTAAGCACCATACTGGACCGCAAGCCGCTCGTGGTGTCTATGTACGACGCGGAACTCTACGGCCACTGGTGGTACGAAGGCATTGAGTTCTTGGAATACCTGTTCAAGAAAATCTATTACGACCAGAAGGACATTAAACTCGTAACCCCCAGCGAATACCTGGAAATGTATCCGGAAAACCAGATGGTGCAGCCTTCCATGTCCTCGTGGGGCGATAAAGGCTACCACGACGTGTGGCTTAACAGCGGCAACGACTGGATTTACCGCCACCTGATTAAATCCGCCGAGCGCATGATGGAACTGGCCAACAAGTTCCCGAATGCGGACGGCCTGCTGCGCCGCGCGCTTAACCAGCTTGCGCGCGAGCTGGTGCTGATGCAGTCTTCCGACTGGGCGTTCCTGATGACCACCGGAACCGCCAAGGAATACTCCACCAAACGCACCAAAGACCATGTCAAACGCTTCAACGAACTGTACGAACAAATACAGGGCAACCGCATTGACGAAGGCTTCGTCTACGACCTGGAACAGAAAGACTCCATCTTCCAGCAAATGGACTACAACGTCTACTCCAGCGCGGCGAAAGAAGCGGTGCTGGCCAAATACTAATTCGCAGGACCAACCGATATCCCCCGGCACAGCCGGGGGTTTTTTATATGCCAAAGACCTACCGGCCTCCTGGGTCCAAAGGCCCTTTCGGCGGCAGATTTATTGTTTTATACTATACATATGAAAACATTTATCTTGCTGTTATCCGCCCTGCTGCTTGCGCTTCCGGCCCCGGCGCAAATTTTGTCCAAACTGCCAAAAGCCGTTTCGCTTTCAAAAATTGAACCCGCGGTTTCCCGTGCGCTCAACGGCGCCGCACGCAACGCCAAAGCGTTCAACACAGGCCTTTCCTCTTCTTGGACCAAACAGATTTTAAATCAGCGTTTCCAATTTCAAAGAGAGTACAAAGACGCCCTTGCCCTGCATCAGTATATCCAAAATTTCCGCCCGATTTCGCGAAATGTTCTGCGCCGCCAAATTCAAAGCATCGTTATAAACAATACGTTGAGAACGTCTTTGTTAAACCAGTTGAACGAGGAATATTTTACCGGTATGGAACAGGAACTGGAACAATACTTTGACCTTAACTCGCAGTTTCCGTTCTTCGCCGCCAGCCGCTCCCCCAATGAAGCGTTTGCGCACTCGGTCAACGAGTATTTAAACACCCACCTGCACAAAGCCCCTTGGCAGCTGCGCGAGCCGCTTCAATTCGGCGGGATGCGCGCCATCCAACTGCAAATTTCCCGCTATTCGGAAACGGCCTCCCCGCTGGAAGTGGCCGCTAAAAACGGCTTAAACGAAGCAGAAGCCAAACGCCTTTTCGCTCTGTATAAACAGGCCGAACCGCTAAACAGAACCATCAAAGAATACATCGCCAAAAAAACGCATACCAAACAGGAAAACAAAGCGTTTTTAACGGCATTGAGCGACCTGCGCCAACTGTACGACGAACTCATTTCTTTTGCAAAAAATTCCTCTTCCGTCAGAGGCACCGTTGAAATTTACAACAATCTTTTACAAGAAATGAACGCCTTTATCGCTAAAAACCACCGGGCGCCGCTTTGGAAAAACGAGGACGAACGCGCGTTATTTTTGCGGTTTGAACCGTTGGTTCTCGCCAACCAGGCCAATATGTTTGAAGAAATCGTGCCGACGCTAACAAAACTGTATGAGATTACGGAGATGTACCCGGTGCAAAGGCTGCCGGAATCGGATTGTTTGGAATATGTGCAAGAATTTGTCCAAAAACAGGGGTTTCTGCCCCGTTCCGTAAAAATGCGCGACTTCTTTGACACCCGTAAAGACGAGCCCATGCTGTTTGAAGCCATGACGTATTGGGAAAGCAACAGCGCCGGCTTTCGGAGCAAGATTCAGCGATTGAGAACCCCGGGCGAAGACAATTTCCCGCAGTTTTACTAATCCCGTTCCAACAAAAACCCCCGGGTTTGCGCCCGGGGGTTTTTGTTTGCGTTAAATTGTTTTTATTTGTATTCCAGTTTAACCAATTTGTACGTTTTGGGTCCGCGCGGCAAAATGGCTTCAAACGTTTCGCCTTCTTTTTTGCCGAGCACCCCGTTGGCCAGCGGCGATTTGACGGACAGCAGGCCCTTTTCCGGGTTGGACTCCATAGACCCTACCAGCGTATACGTAAACTCAATACCGGCGGACATATCCTGAATGGTTACGGTCGCGCCGATGCGCGCTTCGCTCTTGTCCACGGTCAAATCGTCGGTGATTTGCGCGTTTCTCAGGCGCGTTTCCAGTTCCTGGATGCGAATCAAGGTTTCCGCCTGTTTTTCTTTGGCGGCGTGGTATTCGGCGTTTTCCTTCAAATCCCCCTGCGCGGCGGCATCCCCGATTTCGGTGGAAAGCTGGGCTTTTAAATCTTTCAAATCTTTCAGCTCGTTTACCAGAGCTTCGTATTTTTTACGGCTTACATAGAATGGTTCAACCATAGTGGCAACTCCTTAAAGACTTAACATAGTTAGTGTACTATTTATCCGGCCATATTTCAACGCCTGTCCCCCAAAAACGATTTATTGCTATAATCTGGAATATGACTAAACTCCGGCTGCTTTTTCTTGTCTTGCTCTTTTGCCCGCCGCCCGCCGCGGCGCAGAACGACCATGTGCGCATCGCCGAAGAAAACGCCCCCGCGGTAGTGGCCGTAAACGTGGTTAAAAAAGACGGGTCCACCTTTACGGGCACGGGCTTTGTGGTTACGCCGGACGGCCTCATCGCCACCAGCCGCCACGTATCCGCCGACGCGCTGTATATCAACATTACGTTTAACAACGGGGCCGTATCCGGCGAAGCCGTCGGCGTGGCCGCCGCCGGCAACGTGGACCTTTCGCTTTTAAAAATATCCGCCCGCAACCTGCCTTATGTTACGCTGGGCGATTCGGACACCGTCCTCCCCGGCCAGACCATCACCGTCATCGGCAACCCGCGCCGCCTGCAAAACACCATTTCCTCCGGGCTTATCAGCCAGGTGCGCAAAAAGGCCGACGGCGTGATTTGGCACCAAATCAGCGCGCCCATCTCGCCCAGTTCCAGCGGAAGCCCCGTGTTTGACGAACACGGCCGGGTCATTTCCGTCGCTTTCGCCAGCTATAAAGGGGAAGGCAACCAAAACCTGAATTTCGCCGTGCCGTCCAACTACCTTTCCGAGCTGGCCCAAGCCGCCGGCTACGCGCTGCCTTCGCCCGTGGAAGAAACCCGCACAGCCGGCGCGGACGGGAACCCCTTTATTTCCCACATCAAAAAATCGTGGGAAATTCTAAAGAGGCTGGTCAAAGACCTATAACGAAGGCCCAGCCGGCGCCTGGGGCCTAAAGACCCTTGAAAAATACCCCTCAAACGGGTAGACTATTTTATAAGTAACCGGCTCAAGGCGCGAAACCCGCGGCCAAGACCGGGGAATTGTTATTATAAGCAACGGAGTTTGTATGAAAAAAACCGCTGGCAAAATTATTCTGATTGTATGCTGCGCGGCAGTAATTGCCTTCTTGCTGCTGCCCTTTTTGGAAACAACCGCGCCCGACAAAACCGCCGGAGCGGGCAAAAAAGCCACTCCCCAGATTTTTACTTCCAATCCGCTGACGGACCTCGTCAACCGCATTGCGCGCTTTTTCGGCGCCTCGCGCGGCGCGCAGCAGCCGCCCCAAACGTTAACCGCCCGGCAGGCCGCCGAGCAGTTCGGCGCGCCCGAAGGCGGGGAAGCCTACGCGGACGCGCGCGCGGCGGGCAATTATATTTCCACCGAAGAAACCCCCGACGCGGGCCGCCGGTATAATTACGGCGACGCCTCCCTGCAAAACGAAGAGGGAGACTGGGTGCTCATCCGCCAAACCACGCCCGACGGCGTAAACCCCGGCATGCACGAAGTAAACAGCCAGGAAAACGCCTACGACGCCTATATGCGCCAGGAACGCGCCGCGCGCTTCACGCCGGCGGCACGTATGAAACAGCGCAAAGCCGTGCCCGATTCCAAACTGGCCCGTTTCTTTAACCCCATCAAACGCTTTTTTGGTTTTGACGATACGGAAGAAAAACTGCCCAACGCCGATATTTGGGATGACGAACAGGCCGCCGTGCTGGCCTCATCCGACGGATTTGGCCGCTCGCGCGGGAAAAACGGCAGTTCTTTTGCCCGAGGAGGCAATATGGATATCGGCGGCATCGGCGGCGGCCTGCCGGACGGCGGCTCCGACGGACAGACGACAAACCTCCTTTCGTATCTGGACCCGGACGCCGCGCTTGACCAAGTGGCGGACTTCCTGGCCGATTCCAAATATCCCAACCCCAAAAACCCGCAGGAACAGAAAGCCAAAGAAGATTACCGGCAAAAACGCCGCGAAGAAAATCGCAGATTTTTTATGGCAAAAGCACAGGAACGCCTGAACCGTCTGGCGGCCGGCCAGGAACCGAAGGATGAGCTGAACAGCATTTTATCCGGCTGTACGGGTACGGCGCCCCGCCCGGTTAAAAGCGTAAACTCCTGCGCAATGCCCGGCACGAAATACCAGCCGGCCTCCCAAGATGAAATCCAAGCCGTTAAAACGCAAAACGCCAATCTGTTTTTCCAAAAAACAAACAAAATAATGCCGGCTTCGCCCATTATGGTAGTACTGTCGCGCGCGACGGATATCCCCCAGGAAAACCTGGAAGGCGCGAAAGAAGAGTACTTAAAAACCAGAGAAATTTATGATTTCATGTTACAGAATGAGGACTGTTCTTCCAAGCCCTGCTATTGGGTAGCCAACGCGCAGCAAAACAACCCCGAACTGGTAGAATCGGTGGAAGCGGCCGGCGCCACCTTTAAAGGCGACCCGCTGGGCAAATACCAGAA
>DCTQ01000058.1:0-15329 GCA_002329395.1 Candidatus Avelusimicrobium alvi
CGTCAGCTAACCTCGTAAGCGTCGTTTGGGAGGGTACTATGATGTCATATTGTCATCAGTTATGTGGCCCTCCGCATATATAAATGAAAGGAGGGTTTTTGTATGACTTATGAAGAACTTGTCAATCGCAGCTTATCACTTCAACGTGCCGATGAATTGCGGGAAAGTATCAGAGAATATCTTAACAGGGAACCCTATATTGAAACCGGTTTTAGAGTTCAAGACAGAACCCTCAAAAACCAGCAACGTATTTTAGAACATTATAATGCTTCGCAGGATAACTGGGATGATTGGGCCTGGCAAATGAAGCATCGAATTACCACTGTTGAGGAACTGCAATGTTTCCTGAATCTTTCTGCCCGGGAAGTAGAGGAACTCAAGCTTATTACTAAGCGATTCCGCTGGGGGATTTCTCCTTATTATCTTAGTTTAATTGATTTTGATAATTACCAGGGTTCCCCGGTTTATAAACAAGCGGTTCCTAGTATTATGGAACTTTGGGATCATCATGGATCAGCAGATCCCATGGGAGAAACCGTAACCAATCCTGCCAGTCGCATTACCAGACGATATCCGGATCGTTTGATAATCAATGTTACCAATCNNCCGCCACTGCCAAAGACGCCGCAATTTTGGGGAAGAAGATAAACATTGTACTCACCAGCAGATGGAGGAAGCGTTAAGGTATGTGCGGGAGAATCCCGAGATAAGGGATGTCCTGATCACCGGTGGCGATGCGCTGCTTCTAAGCAATAAAACCCTGGATTGGTTGTTAGGTGAATTAGATACGATACCTCATGTGGAAATCAAGCGCCTGGGTACTAGGACACCAGTTACCCTGCCCCAGCGCATAACACCCGAATTATGCGCAATTTTTGAAAAGCATCCTCCCATTTATATTAATACCCAGTTTAATTCACCGCTGGAAGTAACACCGGAAGCCAAACAAGCATGCGATCGGCTGGTCAAAGCAGGAGTGGTGCTTGGCAATCAAGCAGTTCTGTTAAAAGGAATCAATGATGATGTCCATGTAATGAAAAAGCTAAATCAGGAACTGCTGAAAATACGGGTAAGACCTTATTATATATTTCATGCCAAGCAGGTAAAAGGAACCTCCCATTTCATTACTCCTATTGAGACGGGAATAGCTATCATGGAGAATCTAAGGGGATACACTTCCGGTCTGGCAGTGCCCACTTATATAATCAATGCTCCGGAAGGGCGAGGCAAAACCCCGATTCTGCCGCAGTATTTGTTGTCTCTTAATGAAGATGAGGCAACTATCCGTACCTGGGAAAAACGGGTATATAAATACAAGAACTACAGGTAATTCAATCAAATATATTCAATATCGTGGTCTGTTCTTCAGGTGATAATTGCTATAGGCTGACGGACCCCTCTCAAACAGGCATCCAGCTCTGTTTGGGAGGTTTTTTTTATTTTCTATTGACTTCCTGGCAACCGGGAAATAGAATAAAATCATACATGAACAATTATTCATATATTCAAATGTGTGTAAGGGAGTAGGGCAGTATGACCAGAATTAAACAGGATATTGAAAAATGTTCTTGTGAGGTAATTCATGAAGACATCGTAAATCAGGTTAAGAGCAAGATGCCTCCGGAAGAAACTCTTTACGACCTGGCCGAATTGTTCAAGGTTTTTGGCGATTCAACCCGCATCAAAATTCTGTGGGCATTGGATAAACAGGAAATGTGTGTTTGTGATATTGCTTATTTATTAAACATGACCCAATCTGCTATTTCTCATCAACTGAGAGTATTAAAACAGGCTAAACTGGTTAAAAACCGCCGGGAAGGAAAAACCGTGTTTTATTCGCTGGCGGACGAACACGTAAAAACCATTTTCAACCAGGGGCTGGAACACGTCCGGGAGGGGTTATGAGCGCGCATACGCATCATGCACACCAAGAAACCGCGGCCTGCGATTCCTGCCGCGCCTGCGCCTGTGCGCACGGGGCAAAAGCCGGGCATTCGTCTTTCGGGGGCTGGAAAAAACTGGCGCTGGCGGCGGTTTTGTTTGCGGCCGGCCTTTTGGCGCCCGGCGGGCTGTGGGTAAAGCTTCCGCTGTATCTGGCGGCCTATGTGTTATGCGGCGGGGAGATTTTGCTTACTTCCCTTCGCAACCTGCGGGCCGGGGAAGTGTTTGACGAAAACTTTTTGATGACGGCAGCCACCCTGGGCGCATTTTTAATCGGCGAATACCCGGAAGGCGTAGCCGTTATGCTGTTTTACCAGACGGGGGAAATGCTCCAGGAGTATGCGGCGGGCAAATCGCGCCGGAGCATTGTGAAACTGATGGACCTGCGGCCGGACTTTGCGCGGGTACTGCGCGGCGGAAAGGAAGAAAAAGTAAACCCGCAGGAGGTAAAAGTGGGCGAAATCACGCGGGTGCGCCCCGGCGAGCGGATTGCGCTGGACGGCGTAATAACGGGGGGAGAGGGGCGTATTGACGCTTCGGCCCTGACGGGCGAGTCCCGCCCGGTGCGCGCGGAAATCGGCAGAGAAGTGCTGGCCGGATGCATCAGCGTGGACGGGGTGTTGGAAATCCGCACGCAGAAAACATACGAAAATTCCGCCGTGGCCAAAATTTTGGAACTGGCGGAGAACGCGGCCGGCAAAAAATCTTCGGCTGAAAAATTTATCACCCGTTTTGCGCGCGTTTATACGCCGGCGGTCGTGTTTGCCGCGGCGGCGGTGGCCGTGCTTCCGCCCTTACTAATGGCGGACGCGTCCTTTAAAACGTGGTTTTACCGCGCGCTTATTTTCTTGGTGATTTCGTGCCCGTGCGCGCTGGTGCTTTCCGTGCCGCTGGGGTTTTTCGGCGGGATTGGCGGAGCGGCTAAAAACGGTATTTTGATTAAAGGCAGTTCGTATTTGGAGCTGTTGTCCCGCCTGCATACGCTGGCTTTTGACAAGACGGGCACC
This sequence comes from Candidatus Avelusimicrobium alvi, assembly GCA_002329395.1. Classification (GTDB taxonomy): domain Bacteria; phylum Elusimicrobiota; class Elusimicrobia; order Elusimicrobiales; family Elusimicrobiaceae; genus Avelusimicrobium; species Avelusimicrobium alvi. The sequence continues at coordinate 2,949 of DCTQ01000058.1, forward strand.
CTTACCCGGGGCGTGTTTGAAGTAACGGACGTATTCCCTGCGCCGGGCGTAAGCCGGGAAGAATTGCTGCGGCTGGCCGCGCTGGCAGAACGCCATTCCAATCATCCGATTGCCAAGGCCGTTTTAAAAGCCGCCGGAGCGGACAATGCCGCAAACGCGCGCGTATCGGTCCGCGAAGCGGCGGGCGAAGGCGTAGAGGCGGAGACGGAAAACACGCGGATTTTGGCCGGAAACGAGCGTTTGATGCGGCGTTTTAACGTGCGCGGCGCGGAACCGGGCCGCGGAACCTGCGTATATATCGCCGAAAACGGCGTATTTAAGGGAAGAATAGAGCTGGGGGACAAACTGAAACCGGGCGCCAAAGCCGCAATAAAAGAACTGGGCGGCCTGGTAAAGCGGCTGGTTATTCTGAGCGGGGACAGCGTTTCCGCCGTAGAAAAAACCGCGCACGAGCTGGGCGTAACAAAAGCCTACGGCGGTTTATTGCCCGCCGGCAAAGTGGAAACGCTTGAAAAGTTAATGAGTGAAACCCCGCAAGGCTCCGCCACCGCTTTCGTGGGGGACGGCATTAACGACGCGCCGGTGCTGGCCCGGGCCGACCTGGGGATTGCCATGGGCGCGCTGGGGTCGGACGCGGCCATTGAAGCCGCCGACGTCGTGCTGATGACGGACGAGCCGAAAAAGATTGCCGCGGCGGTGCGTCTCTCCCAAAAGACCCTGCGCGTAATTAAGCAAAACATCGCGCTGGCGCTTGTAATTAAGGCCGCCGTGCTGACGCTGGGCGTGCTGGGGCTTGCCAATATGTGGGGGGCGGTGTTTGCCGATGTGGGCGTGTCGCTCCTGGCGGTGGCCAATTCTTTAAGGCCTTTGTATTTTAAGGAAATATGATATAATGAGGTTACCGCGGCGGCAGTAAAGCGGCGGTAACTACAATTTATTCTGTTTTTGGAATCCTATTGCAGAATAGGAATGAGCCTTGTTGAGATACAAGGTGCAGATAGAGTCCAAAAGCAGCTGGTTTAGGCAGAAGATAAAGGGAAGTCATGAGCCCTTTGTCTTCTGCCGAGTGTTCCGTATATTTTTATATGGAACCACGGCTGTGTTTTCTTGCGTCACTCTATCTGCCGCAAAGATGATATAGCCGTTTTTTTATTTCTTTCCGCACTTTCTTCTTCTTTCCTGTTCCAATAGAATTCTGCAGTTAAAGGAATCTCTATGCTGGAAACTGAAAAAACATTGTTAAAACAAAAATATGGCCACAATAAATGGCTGTTGGCCATACATATGCTGGGAAAGTATATCAAAGATATATATCATGCACCCCGATTCCGCAGAAAAATTATTTTGCGAGGGAAAAACAACCGCTGCCCTTATGTGCCATGGAAATGTACGGTAAAAATCATCGGCGACAATAACACCGTAGAAATAGACCCTTCCGTTAAAAACTTTACAGGATATATTAAAATAGGGGATTTCTGTGAGCCCGCAAACAACTGTATAATTCGTATTGGCAAAAACTGTACATCCAATGAAACTAAAATAATTATAATGGAAGACAACACCAGTCTTAGTATTGGAAATGATTGCATGTTTTCGTGCGGAATTACCTTTTGCCTAAGCGATTTGCATCCCCTTTATTGTAAGGCAAGCAACAAGCTCCTTAATAAGAGCAAAGATCTGATTGTAGGGGAGCATGTATGGATTGGTATGCACGCCACCATTCTAAAAAATTCCTATATCGCCAAAAATTCCATTGTGGGCGCATATGCGGTGGTGGCGGGAAAATTTACGGAAGAAAACTGCGTGCTGGCCGGTAACCCGGCGCGGGTGGTTAAGCGTCAGATTTGTTGGCACCGGGAGTGGCCCAACCGGTATCAGGCGGATTCCGCCGGGGGATATACGGAAAACTAACGGCCCCGGATGCGTTTAATGTGGCGGCGGTGCTCGTCAAACGTTTTGGAAAATACGTGCCGGCCGCCGCTGTCGGCCACGAAGTAAAGCGCGTCAAAATCCGGCTCCGGGTTCAGTACGCCCAGCACCGATTCCCGGCTTGGGTTGCAAATCGGCCCCGGCGGCAGGCCCGCATTGCGGTAGGTGTTATAAGGGGAGCTTATTTTTAAATCTTTATAGGTCAGGCCCTTTTTCCAGTAGCGGTTTTCTTTCAGGTTAAAACCCAGCGCGTATTGCACCGTAGGGTCCGCCTCCAGGCGTTTGCCGATGCGGTAGCGGTTTAGGTATACCGCGGCAATTTTGGGCCGCTCGTCGTGCACAATGGCTTCGCGCTCCACGATGGAGGCCACCGTAAGCACCTGTTTTTCGGTCAGGTTCGTTTTGTACTTTTTAAACAGCGGCGCGATGTTTTTCTTGTACTGCGCAAGCATTTCGTCCACCACTTTTTGGGCAGGGGTATTTTCGGCAAATAAATAAGTGGAGGGGAACAGGTAGCCTTCCAGGTCGTTCTTGCGCACGATATCCAGGAACGCGCGCGCGTCCGTGATGCCTTTTTCGGCCAGCACTTCGGCAATTTCTTCGCTCCGCCAGCCTTCCAGAAACGTTACTTTTTCGTAGTGGGTGCATTTGCCGCTTTTAATGCAGTTGATGACCTCAAAGGCGGAAGTGTTTTCCCGTAGGTCAAAGCGGCCCGCTTTTAAATCGCGCGCGGAAGAAGTCAAACGCAATAGGATTTTGAAAAACAGCTCACTGCGGATAATGCCTTTTTCCTTCAGCATTTGCGCCACGGACGATCCGCTCTGCCCCGGTTCAATCTTTACCACCACCAGCGGCCCTTTGCTGAAAAAATACGCCCGCACCGCCCACATTCCGGCGGCCGTCAAGCATACAAAAAGGCAAAGCAAAAGGATAAATTTTTTCATTTAACGGCGCGTTATTTTACGAGTTTAAAGAAATGGCGTTTGCCCACCTGAAGCACGTCGCCCGGTTCAAACGAAAGGGGTCCGTCGGCGGTTACTTTTTCGCCTTTTAAACGCACGGCTCCCTGGTCAATCAGCCCGCGGGCTTTGTTTTTGCTCTGCGCCGCGCCGGCCGCAAAAATGACGGCGGACAGCAGCGCGCCCGCTTCGGGCTTAAACTCCGGCATATCGGTGGGGAGTTCTTTTTTGGAGAACACTTTTTCAAAATTTTCAAGCGCGGCCGCCGCGGCTTGCTCGCCGTGGAAGCGCGTAACCAGCAGGCCGGCCAGTTTTTTCTTGGCGGCCATCGGGTGCATGGCTTTGATTTCGTCCATATTTTCCGAAGTTAAAAGCTCGTAATACATGGGCATCAGTTCGTCCGGGATGGACATTAATTTGCCGAACATATCGCCCGGCTCGTCGTTAAGCCCCACATAGTTGCCGTAGGATTTGGACATTTTTTTAACCCCGTCCAGCCCCACCAACAGCGGCACCGTAATCGCCACCTGGGGTTCCTGCGCGTGGTTCTTTTGCAGCTGGCGGCCGACGAGCAGATTGAAAATTTGGTCCGTGCCGCCCAGCTCCACGTCCGCTTCCAGCGCCACGGAATCCTGCCCCTGGAACAGGCTGTAGAGCACTTCCAGCATGCTGATGGGGGAACCGGCGGCCATGCGTTTTTTGAAGTCGTCGCGCTCCAGCACCTGCGCCACGGTGATTTTTTGCAGGGTTTGCAGTAAATCTTTGCCCGACACGAAAGGCTCCAGCCACTCGCTGTTAAAGCGGATTTCGGTTTTGGACGGGTCCAATACTTTAAAGGCCTGGTCGGTATAGGTTTTGGCGTTTTCCAAAATTTTCTCGCGCGGGAGAACGGGGCGGGTGGAATCGCGGCCGGAAGGGTCGCCGATGGCGGCGGTAAAATCGCCGATGACGAGCACGGCCTTATGTCCCAGGTCCTGAAACCGGCGCATTAAAGACAGCGCCACGCTGTGCCCCAGGTGCAGGTCCGCGCTGGTCGGGTCGCAGCCGAGTTTGATTTTAAGGGTTTTGCCGCTTTCCAGCTTTTTGGCCAAATCGGCTTTGGACACTACGTCCACGCAGCCGCGCGTTAAAAAATTGATTTGTTCTTCCAGGGTCATCTTTTATATTCTCCATCCAAACGGGTTCTTTCTCATATTTTACCATATACAAACCAAAACCGCCCGCCGTGTTTTCGGCGGACGGTTCCGTACAAATCTTCCGGCGCGGTTTACCGCAAAAGCGGGCCGCCGAAGCGGTTGTATCCGCGCGAACCCGGCCACAGGCAAAGCACCAGCACCGCGACGGGAAACACGCACACCAGCAAAAACCACCAGCCGGAAAAATCCATATCGTGCAGGCGGCGCACCGTGGAAAACCACCACGACAGAAACGCCAGCAGCAAAAGCCCGCTGCCCATAAACAGGCAGATGAGCTTGAGCAGATTGAGCGACTGTTCCGGGCTGCCCGCGCTTACCAGCAGGCCGCCCAGGCCGTACATCACGGCAATCATACACAGCCGGATAAAATAACCCAGCCGGCTTAAACGTCCGTAAAAACCTATCATAATAATACACCCCCTGTATAGTTACAGTCTAGCACAGAACGCGCGGCTCCGCGCACGTCAAAAAAGATTAGAAATGCCGTTTCCTAGTAAAAATCGTACGGATCGGCCGACACTTTTACGGTTGCTTTTTTAGCGGGCGCAAACGCGTCCAGCGAGGCCAGCAAATCCAGCCAGCGCGCTTCGTCCGTCTTAAACAACAGATACTGCTTTTTCAACACATCCGTTTTTTTGGCGCACCACACCGGCCCCAGCACTTCCAGCGCTTTGCCGGCCCCCAGGCGTTTTATACGGGCGGTTTCGGCATTGAGCAAATCGGTCTCTTTGGCTTTTATCAGCACTTTAATCAGCCGGACGAAAGGCGGATATAAAAAGCTTTCGCGCAGGAGCATTTCCGTTTCCGCGGCGGCGGCGTAATCGCCGGCCAGGAGGGGGGAATAGTCATACGCTTCTTTGTCGGCGGCCTGGATGATTAAACGCCCGTCCGCCACGCCGGAAAGATGCCCGCGCAGACTAAAAAGCATTTGGCCGTATTTTTCGGACGCGCGGAAATCCGGGCTGTCCAGCTCCAGTTCCGCGTCCAGTACCGCGGCCAGCGTCACTTTGGCTCCCCTAAGCGCGCCCGAAGCCAGCCGCGTGCCCACGATAATGTCCGCACTGCCGCTTTTCAGGGCGTTTAACGCTTCAAACCCCTGCCCGGCTTTGGTTTTTAGGGTATCCGAATCCAGGCGCAGTAAATGCGCTTTGGGAAAGAGTTTGGAAAGCTCGGTAACGATTTTCTGCGTGCCGCCGCCGCGCGATTTAAAAATCAGGNNGGTTCTGGCACTGCGGGCATTTTTGGTCCAATCCTTCGGTGTGGCCGCATTTTTTGCACACCAGGCGGTCGCCTTTTTCCGGCGTGTTTTCGCGCGCGAGGATGGCGCCGCATTTTTTGCACTTGGCGTATGCGCCGCAGTTTAAACAGTAGTAAGCGTTGGAATAGCCCCGGCGGTTTAAAATAAGCAGGGCGGTTTCTTTGCGTTTTAAGTTTTCGGTTAATTGTTCCAGCAGAAAGTCGGATAAAAAGCGGCTCTTTTCGCCTTTCTTGTCGGTCAGTTTGATTTGCGGCGCAAACGCGCGGCCCGGCACGGGTTCTTTAAAAGCAAGCTCCTGCACGCTTCCGTCTTGGACGAGTTTTAACATCTCCAGGCTGGGCGCGGCGGACGCAAAAATGAGCGCGCACCCGTGCGTTTTGGCGCGGAAAAGCAGTAAATCGCGCAGGTGGTAATAGGGTTTGTTTTCTTCCTGCTTATAGTTGTCGTCCCCTTCGTCCAGCACGGCGGCGAGGCGCAGGTTTTTAAACGGCAGAAGCGCGCCGGAGCGCGTGGAAATCACCACGCAGGGCAGGCCGTTGGAAACGGCGGAAAAGTATTTTTTCTTTTTGGAAAGGAGCATCCGGCTGTGCCAGCAGAACACGTTGGCCGCGCCAAAACGTTCTTCGGCCTCGGCGATAAACTGCCGCGCGGCCGCAATATCCGGCACCGTAATTAAAGCCTGTCCGTATCCGGCCAGCACGTCGCCCGCCAGGCGCAGCACCGTTTCGGTTTTGCCCGCATACGAAGGACCGTTAAACAGCACCGGGTGAAATTCATACGCCGGAAACGAGCGGACGGTTTTTAAAGCGTTTTCCTGCGAAGGCGTAAGCGCGAAAGAGGGCGTTTTTACGTCAATAACGACGGAAGAGGGCGCGCTGTCCGGCTTAAAATAGGGCTGCGGAGGAACGAGGGAAAAAAGGATTTGCCCAATCGGCCCGCCCCAGCGGCTTTTCATAAAGCGCATTAAGGGAAACAGGTCCGAACCAAACAGCGGGCGCGCATCTACAACGGAAGCGATTTCTTTTAATTTGATACCTTCCGGCGCGGTGTTTATTTCGCTTACCGACACCACCATCCCGCCCGTCAGCACGCGGCCAAACGGCGCCGTTACGCGCACGCCGGGAGCGATTTTAGCTTCCAGCTCGGCGGGAACGGCGTAGTCAAAATCGCGGTCCAGCGGGACGTCATACACCACTTTGCAGTACATATCAAAATCCGGGGATAAATTTATTTCGCGCCTTTAAGGCCCAGTTCGGCCATAACCATCTGCAGGTCAATCCAGGCGTCTTTTTTCCAGCCCGGGTTGCGCAGCAGTGCGGCGGGGTGGAAAGTGGCCAGAATTTTAACGGGGCGNNCGCGCAGAGCGCCCAGGGACTTGGCGTCCGATATGAGCGCCTTGGCCGACACGCCGCCCAGCGCCACGACGTATTTCGGGCAGATAATGGAGATCTGTTTTTCAATATATTTGCGGCAGCAGGCGATTTCGCCCGCGTTCGGCGCGCGGTCGTTGCCGTGTTTCTCGGGATGGAGCGGGTCCGTCATCGGGTGGCATTTTGCGATGTTGGCGATAAACACCTCTTCGCGTTTCAGCCCCATGGCGGCAATCATTTTGTCTAACAGCTGCCCGGCGCGGCCCACAAAGGGGCGGCCCTGGCGGTCTTCTTCAAATCCGGGGCCTTCGCCCACAAACATCACATCGGCGTCCACATTGCCTTCGCCCGGCACCGCCTTGATGCGCGTGGCGCCCAGGGGGCAGCGGGAACAGTTTTGAATGGTTTGGGCCAGGTCGGCCAAAGCGGCGGTTTTTTCGGCGGCAGTCATAACGGCCTCCAGCGGTTCGGGGGCCGCCGCGCCGTCAAAAACGGGAACGTCCTGCACGGGAACGGAGGGGCGGCCGGCTGACGCGCGGGCGGCCTCGCGCGCTTTGGCGCGGGGGAATTCCACCGTCAGCGTTTCGCCCTCGGGCATTTGCGGGGGGCGGGCGCTATCCTGCGCGGGCTCGGACGAAACAACGGCGGCCGCGCGCGAAGGCGCAGCCGCCGAAATAAATTCATCTTCGTCCTGGGCGGCCAGAAAAGTTTTAAAATCCGAAGCCAGCCGGCGCAGAGAATCGCTTTTCATACTTACAGTTTCATCGGTTCTTTGGCTTTGCGTTCCGCTTCTTTGCGGGCTTCTTCCTGGGCTTTTAATTCGGCTTCCAGGTTTTCTTTGCTGATGCGCAGCACTTCTTCTTTGGAAACGCGGTTGGACAGAATGTCGTCCAACGCCACTTTGATAACGACGGCGTGGGGTTCGTTTTTGTATTCGTCTTTTTTCTTCAGCTCTTTGGCCCAGATGGACGCGAGCACGACCACGTCGTAGCGGTCTCCGTCGTAGTTCATCAGTTTGGCGTCAAATTCTTTGTCATTTTTTACGGACATATTCGCTCCTTCGCTACCTACTTCAGATTTTTAATTTTTAAATCCTGCCGTATTACCCGGCACTGTTCGGCCGCGATGATGCCGGCCATTTTTTCCACGGCTTCCTTCAAATCGTCATTGAGCAGGGCGTAATCGTAACGGTCCAGCTCCTGCATTTCTTTTTTGGCGGTTTCCAGACGGATTTCAATGTCCTGCGTATTGTCGTTGCGGCCCAGGATGCGCTTTTTAAGCTCTTTTAAACTGGGGGGAACGATGAACACGGTGGCCGCGTCCGGGTATTGCGCCTTGACGGTGCGCGCGCCCTGTACGTCAATCACCAAAATGGGGCAGATGCCTTTTTTCATCAGGCTGTCCACCGATTTTTTGGGAATGCCGTAATAATGCGTATGCACTTGCGCCCACTCAAGCATCTGGCCTTTTTTGATGGCCTGTTCAAACTGTTTGATGCTCCAGAACAGATAGTCCGCGCCGTCTTTTTCTCCCTTGCGCGGCGCACGGGTGGTGGCGGTAATCACGCGCGAGACGGTTTTGTCACGCTTGAGTACGGCGTCCACGATGGTCGTCTTGCCTGCGCCGGAGGGCGATGAAACGATGATGGGGAAAGCTTTCATTTTTATATTTTAGTAAATAATCCCCCGGGCGTAAAGGGGAAAAAGCGGAAAAACGCCTGCCGGCGGGCAACAAGAAGAAGCCGAAACAAAAGCCGCCTGCCGGACGGCGGGCGGCGTAAAAAACGGCGGCCTGTTAAACGGCTGAAAACGTGTTCTGTCTGCCCTGGGTGGAGACGGCAATAAACTCCATACTCATAATCAAAAAATTATCGGCGGATAGTTGCATAAGTAAGCCTCCTGTTATATTTACAGTATGGCTTTTTGCGCTTATTAAAACCAGGGTCTTTGGACCTATTTGCACCGGGAAAAAGGGCCCAGAACGGCGGGACCGTACGGCCTATTGCCCGGCGCCCAGAGATTTTAAATAGGCCGCTATCCGGGCGTGTTTGTATTTTTTGGCCAGCGCAAGCGGCGTCATCCCCGCGGCGTCTTTTAAGTGAATGTCCGCGCCTTTTTCCACCAGTATCCGAATAACCGCCACGCCGCTCTGGCAGGCCGCGGCCGCATGCAGGGGGGAACCGCCGAAGTTGTCCAGCGCGTCCACTTCCGCGCTGTTTTTAAGCAGAAATTTGCACATAGCAGCCAGTCCGCATTCCGCCGCAATATGCAGCGGGGTCTGGCCGTCGTCCGTTTCGTGGGCCACGGTATAGCCCTGATCCAGCAGTTGGTCCGCCAGCGTAAAATCGTTGCGAAAGACGGCTTGATGGAGGGGAAAGCGGTTCAGCTCTGTAGAAAGAAACGCCACAATCGGCTGGTTTACGCCTTTATATAACCCTTGTTTGCGCCACCAGTTTAAAAAGGGCCGGCGCAGGATAAGAACCGCAATCAAAAAGACCAACAGCGAGAGTTTCCATATCATAAGCAATTCCCCCGGGAAAGTATATCGCTTTTTACTCTACCTAAAATAACGGGGAATTGTCAACGGAATTGACTGTGTCGGCCGGATTGGAGCGGACTGGAAAAGCATACGGAGTGAAATGCAAAATTGAGGCTAATTTTAAAAGTAATTATATTTTAAGTATTTTTTTACATTAATTGCATTCTTTTATCCTGTTGAACGGATAATACGCCGGGCACTTTTTCAAAGAGCCTGATTGTTTTTTGGATATTTTGGCCGGGCGGCACCGAGAGGGCCATACCGTTAAAATTTTTATAGTCGTACAGCACTTCGGCCTGTTGGCGGCGCACGGCCTCCAGCAAAGGCTGTTTGCCTGTTTGCGGGTCGTAAAAGATAATCAGCGTGCGGTTTTCGGCCGCCGGCTGCGGCGGCGGAGCGGAAACACGGCAGGCCGAAACAAACACCAGTCCGGCCAACAGAAGTATATAAGCGGCGTATCTCATAGGTATTCCCCTGATGCTTCCCAGGCTCGTGCCCGGGGGACCGGGATAAAAAGCCCCGGCATAAAATCCGGGGCTTTTGAGTCGGTTCAAAACAACTTATTTGCGTTTGCGGGCCAGCACGTCTTTGGCGGCAGCCTGTGCGGCGGCCAAGCGGGCTATCGGCACGCGGAACGCGGAGCAGGACACGTAGGTGAACCCTTCGCGGTGGCAGAATTCCACGCTTTCGGGGTCTCCGCCGTGTTCGCCGCAGATACCCACTTTGAGGTTGGGTTTGGCTTCGCGGCCTTCGGCCACGGCGTGCTCAATCAGCATACCCACGCCGCGCTGGTCCAGCGTTTGGAACGGATCGGCTTCCAAGATACCCTGTTTTAAGTATTCGGGCAGGAAGGAGCCGATATCGTCGCGCGAGAAGCCAAAGGTCATCTGCGTAAGGTCGTTGGTGCCGAAAGAGAAGAAGTCGGCCTCGCCGGCCACTTCATAGGCCAGCACCGCCGCGCGCGGGATTTCAATCATCGTACCCACGGAGAACTGAAGGTTTTTAACCTTGGCGGCTTTTACCACGTCTTCGTAGGCCTGGCGGATGATTTTCTTCTGGGCGATGATTTCGTTCACGTCGCAGGTGAGCGGAATCATCACTTCCGGAGCGGCTTTTACTTTTTCTTTAAGGAGTTCGGCGGCGGATTCAAAAATCGCCTTGGACTGCATATAGGTGATTTCCGGATACGTTACGCCCAAGCGGATACCGCGGTGGCCCATCATCGGGTTGACTTCGTGCAGGCCGGCGGCTCTTTCCTTAAATACGTCCATGGAAATCCCCAGCGCTTTGGCCAGTTCTTCCTGTTTCTGCGGCAGGGTGGGCACGAATTCGTGCAGGGGCGGGTCCATCAGGCGTACGGTAACGCCGAAGCCGGCCATCGCTTTCATCGTGGCTTTGATTTCTTTTTTCATGAACGGGAACAGTTCGTTCACCGCCGCTTTGCGTTCGTCTTCGTTTCCGGCCAGAATCATTTTGCGCAGGATGAAGAGCGGTTTTTCGGAATTTTTGCCGTAGAACATATGTTCAATGCGGAACAGCCCGATGCCTTCCGCGCCGAACTTGCGGGCGTTTTTGGCGTCGTCTTCCGTATCGGCGTTGGCGCGCACTTTCATGGTGCGTACGCTGTCGCAAAGCGAAAGGAATTTGGCCAGATTTTTGTTGCCTTCGCCGGCGGCCAGCATTTTCAAAGCGCCGTCGTATACCCAGCCTTTGGTGCCGTTTAAGGTAATGCTGTCGCCTTCTTTATAGGTTTTGCCGCCCATTTTGACGGTCTTTTTCGCGTTGTCCAGTTCCAGCTCGCTGCAGCCGACGATGCAGCATTTGCCCCATCCGCGCGCCACCAGGGCCGCGTGGGAAGTCATGCCGCCGCGCTGGGTCAAAATACCGGCCGCGGCGCGCATCCCTTCAATATCTTCGGGGTTGGTTTCTTCGCGGATTAAAATGGCGTTCTGTCCGGCGGCCTGGAGTTTGATGGCGTCGTCGGAATTGAACACGACAAGGCCGCTCGCGCCGCCGGGGCCCGCGGGCAGACCTTTGGCGATGGGTTTTGCCTGCGCTTCGGCCTTCGGGTCAATGGCGGGCAGCAGGAGCTCGCCCAGCTGGGCGGGCGTTACGCGCAGGACGGCTTCTTCTTTGGAAATCAGTCTTTCTTTGACCATATCCAAAGCCATCTGCACGGCCGCGGTGCCGTTTCTCTTGCCGACGCGGCACTGAAGCATCCACAGGGTGCCGTGTTCAATGGTAAATTCAATATCCAGCATGTCGTGAAAGTGCTTTTCCAGCTTTTTCTGGATGGCGTCCAGCTCTTTGTACACTTTCGGCATTACTTTTTCCAGGGTCGGCAAATGCGCGGAGTGCGCGTTGGCGGACCATCTGTTCATCGGAGAGGGGGTGCGGATACCGGCCACCACGTCTTCGCCCTGGGCGTTGATTAAGTATTCGCCGTAGAAGTGGCTGTCGCCGTTGCCGGGGTTGCGCGTAAACGCCACGCCGGTGGCGCTGGTGTCGCCCATATTGCCGAAAACCATCGTCTGCACGTTGACGGCGGTGCCCCAGTCGTGCGGGATGTTTTCAATGTTGCGGTAGGCGATGGCGCGTTTGCCGTTCCAGGAAGCAAACACCGCGCCGATAGCGCCCCAAAGCTGTTCCATCGGATTGTCCGGGAATTCTTTTTTGAGCACTTTCTTGACGGTGGCTTTAAATTCGGCGCAGAGCTTTTTGAGTTCTTCGGCCGGGATGTGCGTATCGTCGGTTACGCCGAGTTTCTTTTTCAGGTCGCCCAGCATACCGTCCAATACTTTGCGGATGCCTTCGCCGTCTTTGGGTTCAATGCCGGCGGCTTTTTCCATCACCACGTCGGAATACATCATAATCAGGCGGCGGTACGCGTCGTACACAAAGCGGGCGTCGCCGGTTTTTTCAATCATGCCGGGGATGGTTTTTTCGGTCAGGCCGATGTTTAAAATGGTTTCCATCATACCGGGCATGGAAGCGCGCGCGCCGGAGCGTACGGAGACGAGCAGCGGATTTTTGACGGAGCCGAATTCTTTTTTGGTGATTTTCTCAATTTTCTTGAGGCTGGTTTCCACGTCGGCTTTTAAAGTTTTGGGATAGGTGCGTTTGTTGTTCCA
>DCTQ01000058.1:15337-15523 GCA_002329395.1 Candidatus Avelusimicrobium alvi
CCAGGTTGGCGCCTTTGCCGCCCAACAACTCTTTCATTTTGCCGTTTCCTTCGGCTTTGCCCGCGCCGAACGAATAAACGTATTTGGCGGGTTTCTTGAGAACGGTTTTCTTTACGGCTGCTTTCTTTACAGTCTTTTTAGCGGCGGGTTTTTTCGCGGCCGCTTTTTTGACGGTCTTTTTTACCA
>DCTQ01000004.1 GCA_002329395.1 Candidatus Avelusimicrobium alvi
GTTTTCACAACATACAAAAACCCCCGGACCCAAAAGTCCGGGGGGTTTTCAATTCATTTAACTCAGTACAGCGGCACGCCGTATTCTTTGGCGAGCGTATTGTAGCGGTCAATCACTTTGCGCACAAAACGGCGTTTTTCCACGTAACTGCCGGGGAAGAAGCCGCTCTTAAAGCCCGCGATGACGATATTTTTCAGCTCTTTGGGCGAAAGCGGCACATTGCGCACCAGCAGTTCCATTTCTTTGGTAACGGTGGTGTTGGAAACCAGACGGTTATCGGTATTAATGCTTACCGGCAGGCCGCGTTTAATCATTTCCTTAATCGGATGGTCTTTAACGGATTTGATTTCCGGCAGCGTCTGCAAATTGCTGGTCAGGCATACTTCAATGCCGATGCGCTCGCTGGCGATGTAATCAGCCAGGGAATTGACGTAGCCCTCTTTGTCTTTTACCTTTTTATCTTTAATCATCGCAGCCGCAAACAAATGCGTGCCGTGGCCCAGGCGGTTGGCGTAACAGTCGGTAATGGCCTGGAAAATGGATTCGGGGCCGTACGCTTCGCCGGAGTGCACGGTTTTGCGGATAAAATGTTTGTGCACGTAGCGGTAAGCGTCCAGGTGGTCGGCGGCCGGATAGCCGGCTTCTTCGCCGGCGAGATCAAACCCCACCACGGGCAGTTTTTCCTCTTTAGCCAGCTTTACCACCATTTTCGCCAGTTCCAAAGACGCAATGCCGAAAATTTCGCTTTTGTTAGACTGCGAAAGCGCCTTAATCAGCGTGGAATAGTACGGCGACATAAACTGATTGAAGTTGCGCATCGCGCACGCGATGACGCCAAAATGAAATTCCAAATCTTCGTCTTTTTTAACGGCGGCGGAAGCGTTATGCTCTTTTTTCGCGCGCTCCAGCCCGCGCACCACGGCGCGCACGGCGTCCTGCGCGGTCAGCTTGTCGCCGGCGTGCAGCTGCGGCGCAAAGCGCACTTCCAGGTAGCGTACGCCTTCGGCCACGGCGTCCTGCCCCAGCTCATAGGCCACGCGCTCAATGTTTTCCGCGCTTTGCATCACCGCGCCGGTATACGAAAAGCCCTTTAAATACTCCACGAGCGAGGCGTATTTGTCTTTAAACACCGTTTGGCGAAGGCCCTTTTCGGTATACGCCGGGAGTTCCACCCCTTCTTTCTGGGCGAGTTCAATCAGCGTGGAAAGCCGCAGCGAACCGTCCAGATGGACGTGCAAATCGGCTTTCGGAATGCGCTTTAAAAATTCGGCGGGCACTCTTTTCATATTATTTTTTCTCCGCTTGTTGGCCCTTCGGCGTATCTTTTACGATATAGCCGGCCCGGGCGATGGCGTCACGAAGTTCGTCGGATTTTTTCCAGTCTTTCGCGGCGCGGGCTTGCGCGCGCTCGGCCAGCAGTTTTTCCACTTCGGCGGGGAGTTCCTGCCGCGCGGGCGCGGATTGTTTAAATAAATCAAGCGACAAAATACTGTCGGCAAACTGCAGGAAGGCCAATTTTTCGCCCGCGGACAACTCCGCCGAGCGCACGGCTTCCCACGTAACGGCCAGCGCTTTGGGAGCGTTTAAATCGTCTTCCATCGCGGCGGTGAATTTATCTTTCCACGCGCGGGCGTTCTCCGTATCCTGCGCGGCGCCGCCGGCGGCTTCCTGCGCCTGCTGCGCCAATGCACGGAGATTTTTTAAGCTCTTGGACGCGCTGTCCATACTTTCGTACGAAAACTCCAGCTGCGTGCGGTAATGCGCGCCCAGGCACAAATAGCGGTAAGCCAGCGGCTCGTAACCTTTTTCTTTCAGCACGTCCAGCGTAACAAACGTACCGCCGGACTTGGACATTTTGCCCGAACGCAAAATCAAAAATTCGCCGTGCACCCAGTAGTTGACGTATTTCTCGCCGGTCGCGGCTTCGCTCTGGGCGATTTCGTTGGTGTGGTGGATGGTAACGTGGTCTATGCCGCCGCAGTGGATGTCCAGCGTGTGGCCCAGGTACTTCATCGCCATGGCCGAGCATTCAATATGCCAGCCGGGGAAACCGACGCCCCACGGGCTGTCCCACTCCATTTGGCGTTTTTTGTCTTTGGGCGAAAATTTCCACAGCGCAAAATCGGTCGGGTTGCGTTTTTCGTCGCTCATTTCCACGCGCGCGCCGCCCTGCAGGCCGCTGATGCGGGCGTGGCCGACCAGGGCGTCGTAGCGGTCAAACTTGGACGTGTCGTAATAAATCCCGTCGGACGTGCGGTACGTATAGCCTTTTTCTTCCAGCGTTTTGACCAGCGCAATCATTTCGTTAATATGTTCCGTCGCGCGGCTGACGACGCTGGGGCGCGTGCAGTGCAGCGCGTCGTAATCGGCCCAGAATTTTGCTTCGTAAAATTTGGCAATGTCCCACGCGCTTTTGCCTTCGCGCGCGGCGCCGAGTTCCATCTTGTCTTCGCCGTCGTCGGCGTCGGACACCAAATGCCCCACGTCGGTTACGTTCATCACGTGTTTTAACGGATAATGCAGACGCAGGGTGCGGGCCAGCAGATCCTCAAAAATATAGGTACGCAGATTGCCGATGTGCGCATAATTGTACACGGTCGGCCCGCAGCAGTACATGGTAACCTGCTCGGCGTGAAGCGGTTTAAATTCGTCTTTATGGCGGCTTGCGCTGTTATACAAATGCATCATAAATTACTTGGCCTCTTGAATCAACTCTAAATACGTAGACGTAATGGTGCTGAAAAACAGGGTGCAGGTGGACTGGCCCACATCGTTGGCGGAGCGTTCGCTGAGCATACAGCGCACCTCAATGTCCGAAAGCGGATTGACCGCCCCCACGCTGCTTATGGCGTACGTAAACCCCACCGGGCGGTATTTGCGCAGAGCCACGGAATAGGCTTTATCAATTGATTTTTGGAATACGCCCATCTCTTTGCGCGCGGCCGAAGGGCCTAATTTAAATTTGCGCGCGGCCACGTTTACCACCACGTCGCCGTAGCTGCCGTAGGTGCTGGCGATATTGTCGGAAGTAAAATCTTCGTCTTCGCCCAGGGGCGCTTCTTCGGTCTGCACGTCCGCTTCGCCCAGAACAGAGGGTTCGGACGGAATATCGGACGTAAATTCGTAATAGGCTTCGTTGCCGGGGTAGCGGGAGTAATCAATCCCCTGGGTAACCTGTTTGCGCGAGCGGTAATCCGTGCTGCTGCACGCGGCCGCCAGCGCCGCCAAGAGAAAAATGGAAATGACACGAATGTTCATACGTTGCTCCTTATTTTTAATGTCGCCACGGCGTGGCACATGGCCGCTTCCCCGCGGCCGATTTCGCCCACGTGCTCGTGGCTTTTGGATTTAAAACTGACGTTCCCCTCCGGCATTTCAAACACGTCCGCAAGCGACTTGCGCACCGCCGCGTAATGCGGTTTTATTTTGGGTTCCTGGGTGATGATGGTAGCGTCTATATGCGTGATTTCGGCGTTTTTCGCGCGTACGATTTCAAGCACTTTTTTGGCGATGGTTACGCTGGAAATGCCCTTGATGGACTCATCCGTCGGCGGGAACAGCACGCCGATTTCCCCCTCGCACAGCGCGCCTAAAACGGCGTCGCACACGGCGTGGAGCACAACGTCCCCGTCGCTGTGGCCTAAAAATCCTTTCGTATGCGGGATTTCCGCCCCGCCGATATAGAGCCTGCGCCCCGGTTCCAGGCGGTGCAAATCAAAACCGAACCCCGTGCGGTAAATCGTTTTATCGTCCAAGAGAGCCTCCGCAAACAGTAAATCTTCCGGCGTGGTGATTTTGTTGTTTTTATAGTCCGACTCCACCACGCGCACTTTTACGCCTAATTTTTCCACCAGCTGCGATTCGTCCGTCGCATCTTTCTGCGCGCCGAATTTTTCCAGCGCTTCGGCCAGCAGTTCCCGGCGGTAGCACTGCGGCGTTTGCGCCGCCCACAGCGCGGAACGCTCCGGCGTTTTTTCCACCACGCCGTCCGCGCAGATTTTTACCGTGTCTTTCACCGGTACGGCCAGCACGGCCGCGCCGTACTCGCCGGCGGCCTGCAGGCACGCTTCCACACGGGCCGGGTTTACCAGCGGGCGGGCACCATCGTGCACGGCCACGGTTTCGGCCTGCGGACTGGTTTTTAAAAACCCGTTTATAACCGACTCCATCCGGGTGCTTCCCGGGTCGGCATATATTAAATCCGAAAAGTATTTGTTCAGCTCCGCCCGGTTCTCCACCGGCGTAACCACCACAATCTCGCGCACCGAAGGCGCTTTTTTAAGCGCGTCCACCGTACGGACAAGAACGGGTTTCCCGCCGAGCGGCAGCATTTGTTTGGGGCGGCCCATACGCGTGCCGCTTCCTCCCGCTACAATTACCGCTACCGCTGACGAAAAACCCGTCTTCTTATTCATAAAAACCTTATTTAATTTTGGCAAAAATCATCCGGCCGGACGAGGTTTGCAAAATGGAGTACACGGCCACTTCCGCGCGCTTGCCGATGTATTTNNGTCGTCCAAATACCCGATGCCCTGTTCTTTTTCTTTGCCGTCTTTCATAATGAAAAGCGACATACTTTCCCCGGGCAGCACCACGGGTTTTAAAGCGGTGGTAAGGTCCGCGATGTTCAGCGCAATCACGTCGTGCAGCGCGGCGATTTTGTTGACGTTGAAATCCAGCGTTACCACTTCGGCGTCCAGCGCCGCGGCCAGTTTGACCACGCGCTCTTCCATAGATTCCGCCTTCGGCGTTTTGGAAGTGATGCGCACGGACACTTCGCTCAGTTCCTGCAAACGCGTCGCCACGTCCAGCCCGCGGCGGCCTTTGGCGCGTTCCAGCGGGTCCTTGGAAGCGACCATTTCGTTCAGCGCGTCCAGCACAAACACCGGCAGTACGATAATGCCGGAGAGGAAGTTGATTTCGCACAAGTCCACAATGCGCCCGTCCATCAGCGCGGTAACGTCCGCCACTTTCAAGTGGTGGCCGGTATAAGAAAGCCCTTCCAGGTCGCGCGATTTAACCAGGCTCGCGATGACGCCGAAAATAATCAGGCCGATTTCAATGTTGCGCCCGTACTGGGCCCAAAAATTCATCACGGCGCCGTTGGCGAAGTTCAGCACGCCGTAGTCAAAAAACACATACAGCATATACCCCAGCAAAAAGCCGGAGCATGCAATCATAATTTTAATCAGACGCAGGCGTTTAAACAGCACTTCCCCGCCTACGACGAGCGCGCCGCACAGCAGGCCGGCCAGCAGGCTCATCCATTCTTTGTCAATAAAATTGTAGGTAAGAAAAGGAAACGCCACCAGCGTGGAAATACGGAAAATCCAAATAGGCATATGCCCTCCAAAAATACGGGGAAAAACTCCCCAAATAAGACCCGGCGGCAAGCAGCTTGCAGCCTAGCTATATTTTAGCACTTTGCGGACGTATTTTGCATAATTTCTTGGGCGGCGGATACGACGGACGAAACGGGAAGAGAAAACGGCCCCGTCCTCAGCGCAGTTTGAGGACGAGGTCGTTCAAATCGGAAAGCTCCGCAAGCGAAAGCGTTTTAAGCTTCTGCTTCTCGGTTTTGGTAACGGCGGCGGCATAGGCTTTTTTAAACCCCAGCCGCTGGGCTTCTTCCAGCCGGCGGTCAATCAGCGGCACTTTGGCCACCTGGCCCAGAATGCCCACTTCGGCCATAAACACGCTGTCGGGCGCGATGGGCACGTCTTTACAGGAGCTGATGACAGCGGCGCAAACGGCCAGGTCCAGGGCCGGGTCTTTTAACTTGACGCCGCCCGCGAGGCTGACGAAAATGTCTTTATTGTCCAAAGACAGGCCGACGTGCTTTTCCAGCGCGGCAAAAAGCATTAAACAGCGGTTTAAATCCACCCCCGTGGCCACGCGGCGCGGGAACGGATAACGCGTGGGCGAAACGAGCGCCTGAACCTCGGTTAAAATCGGGCGCGAGCCTTCCAGCGCGAGCGAATACGCGCGGCCTTTTATCGCGCGGTCGCGCGAGGTTTGGGCAAAGTATTCGCTGGCGTTTTCCACGGATTCCAGCCCCTGCCCGGTCATTTTGAACAGGCCGATTTCGCCGGTGGAGCCAAAGCGGTTTTTATGCGGGCGCAACAGACGCAGGACATTGTCTTTTTCCGTATCAAAATACAGCACGCAGTCCACCATATGTTCCAAAATTTTCGGGCCGGCGAGTTCGCCGTCTTTGGTTACGTGGCCGAGCACAAAAGTGATAATGCCTTTGGGTTTGCACAGCCGCACCAGCTCGCTGGTGCATTCGCGCACCTGCGCCACGGTTCCGGCCGAGGAGGTAAATTCGGGATGGTACACGGTTTGGATGGAGTCCAAAATCAGCACGTCGGGGCTGACCTGCTCCACGGACTGCACGATTTTCTGCACGTCCGTTTCGCAGTGTAAAAAGATATTGTCCCCTTTTACGTTTAACCGCTGGGCGCGGCCCGAAATCTGGCCGATGCTTTCTTCGCCCGAAATATACAGCACTTTGAGGGTTTTGGACAGTTCAGCCGCCACCTGCAGCATCAGCGTGGATTTGCCGATGCCCGGCGCGCCGGCCAGCAGCGTCAGCTGGCCCTTTACAAGGCCTCCGCCGAGCAGCCGGTCAAACTCGCCGATATGGGTTTCAATGCGCGGCTCCTGCACCGCTTTGCTTTCGGAAAGTTTGACGATTTCAGACGAAAAATCCGTAAAGCTGCGCGTACGCGCGGGCGCTTTTTTGCTTTCCTGCTGTTTGATTTCTTCCACCAGCGTGTTCCACTCCCCGCACTCGGGGCATTTGCCCGCCCACTTGGGGGATTCATAGCCGCATTTCTGGCAGACGAAAACCGTTTTAAACTTCATACGCGGCCTCAGCTTCCAGCCATGGCGGCCAGCCCGAAGAAGGACGAAATGTCCTGGTCGTGAAACGAAATATTGGCTTTGACGGCGAAATCGTTGGTTTCCAGCGCGTCGCGCGCCCAGGCGCCCACGGAGAAAAAGCGGTTGAAGCGGAAGTCCACGCCGTAGGAAAGATTGGGCTTGTTAAACAGCCGGCCGTTAATCGTGCGGTCGCGGCCCCAGTCGGAAAATTCACCCGTAAAGGTAAAGCGTTCCAAAAATTCCCGGTCGTAGAAGGGCTTTAACTCCAGCGCCACGCCCCCCGCGCCGCGGATAAGCCCCGCCGACACGGTGGCCCACTGGTTGTAGAGGCCGAAGCGGACGTCAAACTTGTTCTTTTCCAGGTAGTCTTTGGAATCAAGTTTATCGTCTTCGTTGCCGATGTTGGCGATGCCCGCGCGGTAGAACGTATAGCCGCTGGAGGGATAGATTTCAAGCGCCAGGTCGCTCGTGGCGAGAGCCGGGCCGGGCATATAGAAGAAGTCGTAATCCCAATACACGCGGAAGCGGCTCATCTTGCCCACAAAGGTTTTTACTTCGCCCATCGTTTCTTTCAAATCTTTCACGCTGGATTTTACGTCCTCTTTCATCTGCGGGTCTTTAATCAGGCTGCCGATGACGCCCTCGCCCTGTTCCAGGCTGGTCATCAACGAATCCGCCTTGGCCATCAAATCGTTTAAGCGCGCGGAGGCCACGTCCAAATTTTGCACCGAGCGCGACAGGTACGGCTTCATCTGCGCGACCAGCTGGTTTAAATTGGCCGACAGCTGACGGACTTCGTTCATCGTCTGGTTGAGCTTGTCGCCAAACTGGCCCTGGTTGTTGACGCTGTCCACAAACTCTTTAATGCTGGACATCGTCTGCGTAATCATCGCGTCCATCGGCAGTTCGTTGAGGCCCTCCACATATTCGCCGCCTTTTAACAGGCCGGCGGAGGGATTGCCCTGCACGATTTTTAAGTATTTGGAGCCGATGATGCCCGTCATCACCACGCTGAACTGCGCGCCGCGGTAAATAGGCGTATCCTCGCGGATTTCGGCCACGACGATTACATCGCCGTTTTCAATTTTAATTTGCTTTACCTTGCCCACTTCCACGCCGGAAAGTTTGACCGGGGCCTTAATGGGCAGGCCGGATACGTCGGCAAATTTAATGTTTAAATCGTACGAACGGGTAACTGAAAACCCGCCCAAAAAATACAGCGAAAAGCCGAACACGATGATTCCCAATACGGTAAAAATACCCAATTTGGTTTCTGGTTTCATTTCTTTCATCCTTTGCGTCTAAAATATAAACAAATCGTCCTGCTAAAAACGGTAATTTCTGACATCCGCCGTACCCTTTCAGCGGTTATAAATTGCGTCTGCCGTGCTGTTCCAGCGGCCATAACCTGTGCCCGCCCGGCATATATTTTCCACATTTTTGAGATAAGTTTTTGTTT